>JALYHC010000001.1 GCA_030776765.1 Actinomycetota bacterium
CTCCGGCTCCGACTTCGTGGAGATGTTTGTAGGGGTGGGGGCGAGCAGAGTCAGGGACCTCTTCGAGCAGGCCAAGTCGGCCGCTCCGGCCATCGTGTTCATCGACGAGATCGACGCGGTGGGCCGCCACCGCGGCGCCGGACTGGGGGGCGGTCACGACGAGCGGGAGCAGACCCTCAACCAGCTACTGGTGGAGATGGACGGGTTCGACGTCAAGACCGGCGTGATCCTCATGGCCGCCACCAACCGGCCCGACATCCTCGACCCGGCCCTGCTGCGGCCCGGCCGCTTCGACCGCCAAGTGGTCATCGACCGGCCCGACCTGAAGGGCCGCCTGCAGATCCTCAACGTGCACGCTCGCGGCAAGCCGCTCGGCGAGGGGGTGGAGCTGGAGGTGCTGGCCCGCCAGACCCCCGGCTTCACCGGCGCCGACCTGGCCAACCTGATCAACGAGGGTGCGCTCCTCGCCGCTCGGCACGGTCACAAGGAGATCAGCATGACCGAGCTGGAGGAGTCGATCGAGCGGGTGATCGCCGGGCCCGAGCGCCGAAGCCGCCTGCTCTCCGACGACGAGAAACTGGTGATCGCCTATCACGAGACCGGGCACGCCCTGGTGGGGCACGTCCTGCCCAACGCCGACCCGATCCACAAGGTCACCATCATCTCCAGGGGACGGAGCCTGGGCCACACCCAGGCCTTGCCCACCGAGGACCGCTACCTGATGCGCCGAAGCGAGCTGGTGAACCAGCTGGCCATGCTGCTGGGGGGGCGAACCGCCGAGGAGATGATCTTCCGCGACCCCACCACCGGGGCGGCCAACGACATCGACAAGGCAACGCAGGTCGCCCGGCAGATGGTGATGGAGTACGGGATGAGCGACCGCCTGGGGCCCATGCAGTACGGGCGTCCGGACGGAGAGGTCTTCCTGGGACGGGATTACGCTCGCCAGCAGGACTACTCGGACGAGGTGGCCTCCCTCATCGATGAGGAGGTGCGCAAGCTGATCACCACCGCCCACGAGGAGGCCCGCCAAATCCTCACCACCCACCGAGAGGCCTTGGATCGTATGGCGCAGATCCTCTTGGAGAAGGAGACGGTGGACGCCAAGGAGGTGGCGGAGATCTTCTCCGACGTCCCCAAGTGGGAACACGCTCCCAACGGCTCAGTGCGGATCAGGGCTCCCCAGCCCGGGGAGCGCTCCTCGAAGACGGAAGTGGCCGCCAGTCAAGAGTCCTGACGCTTCCCGGGCCGAACCGGCCGGTCCCCAGGCAGCCGGGCCACCGGAGGTGGACCTCGGGGCCATTGCCGACGCGGTGCGGACCATCTTGAAGGCGGTGGGGGAGGACCCGGAGCGCCCCGGCCTGCAGGGGACGCCCGAGCGGGTCGCTCGCTTCTACCAGGAGGTGTTCTCGGGGCTGCACCAGGACCCCCGGGAGGTCCTGACGGTGGTGGCCGGCGAGGGGGACGAGGACCGCGAGCAGCCCAGGGGAATGGTGATCTTGCGGGACATTCCCTTCAGCAGCCTGTGCGAGCATCATCTGACGGCCATGGTGGGGCGGGCCCACGTCGGCTACCTGCCCCAGGAGGGGCGGCTCACCGGGCTCTCCAAGCTGGCCCGCCTGGTGGAAGCGTATGCCAGGCGACCCCAAGTGCAGGAACGGCTCACCGCCCAGGTGGCCGACGCGCTGATGGAGGTGCTCGAGCCGCGAGGAGCCGTGGTGGTGGTCGAAGCGGAGCATCTCTGCATGAGCATGCGAGGGGTGCGCAAGCCGGGAGCCACCACGATGACCTCGGAGGTGCGAGGCGAGCTGGCCGAGGACCCGGCGCTGCGGGCGGAGGCGATGAGCCTGATGCGGGGGTGAGTCCCCTCCCTCCCGGCAATGCGCCGGTGCGCATCCCGGTGCGAGAGTGGCATGCGCGAGGAGACCGGCTCTCCAACGCCCGCCGCACCCTCATCATGGGAGTGCTCAACGTCACCCCCGACTCTTTCTCAGACGGCGGCCGCTTCCTGGACCCCACCCGCGCCGTCGAACACGGGCAGGAGCTCTGGGACCAGGGGGCCGACCTGGTGGACGTGGGGGGCGAGTCCACCCGCCCGGGAGCAGAGGCGGTACCGGTGCAGGAGGAGCTGCGCCGGGTGCTGCCGGTGGTGGGTGAGCTGGCGCACCGGGGTGTGCGGCTCTCCATCGACACCTCCAAAGCCGAGGTGGCCGCTCGGGCGCTGGAAGTGGGGGCGGCGGTGGTGAACGACGTGACCGCGTTGGGAGATCCGGACATGGCCCGGGTGGTGGCGGAGAGCGGGGCCGGTTTGGTGCTCATGCACATGCAGGGCACTCCTCGCACCATGCAGGTCGATCCTCGCTATGACGACGTGGTTGGGGAGGTGAAGGCCTTCCTGCTGGCCCGGGCGGAAGCGGCCCGGGACGCCGGCATCCAAAAGGAGCAGATCTGCCTCGACCCGGGGATCGGCTTCGGCAAGCGCCTGGAGCACAACCTGCTGTTGCTGGCTCGCCTCGACGTGCTGGTGGGGACGGGCTTCGCGGTGCTCTTCGGCGCCTCGCGCAAGTCGTTCATCGGCACGCTCTTGGGAGGCGTCCCGGTGGAGCAGCGGGAGGAGGGGACGGCGGCCACCGTGGCGCTGGGGGTGGGGCGAGGGGCCACCATGGTGAGGGTCCACGACGTGCTGATGGGAAGGCGGGCGGCCTGCCTGGCCGACGCTATCGTCCGCTCGGCAGGCGAGGACGGGATGGCGTGGCCGGATTGAAGCCCCGCACTTTCGTGTGGGTGATCTCCAACCGGCTGGCCGTGTGTGAGCGCATCGGCGGCCACGGCTTCCAGCACCGTCGGGTGCGCCGGGAGGAGGAGATCGCCTGGCTAAGGGAGCAGGGCGTCAACACCGTCGTCTCCCTGCTGGCCGGCAACCAGAACCTGGCCAACTACCAGGCGGCCGGCTTCCGCACTTACCACCGCCCTCTGGTGGGTGAGTTCGAGCCGGAGGACGTGCGTGAGGTCTTCGTCATCCTCCAGCAGGCGCTCTCCGACCCCTCCGCGGTGGTGCTGGTGCATCGCGACCTGATCGATGACGTGGTGGCGGGGGTGCTGGCCGGATACTTGATGTATTCCCGGCTGGTGGACGATCCCATTGTGGCGGTGGCCGCCATCCAGCAGATCATCGGTCGACCGGTGGGACCGGAGGGACGGCGGCTGGTCCCCACCCGGACGAGCTGAGGGATGCCGCAGCCGTTGCGAAGGCGAAGGCGACCGAGCGGCCGCCTCCGCTGGTCGGGCAGAATGAGGCCCATGTTCGAGCGATTCACAGACCGGGCACGCAGAGTCGTGGTCCTCGCCCAGGAAGAAGCTCGGCTCCTCAACCACAACTACATCGGCACCGAGCACATCCTGCTGGGGCTCATCCACGAGGGCGAGGGAGTGGCGGCCGGGGCCCTGGAGAGCCTGGGCATCAACCTCGACTCGGCCCGCCGACGGGTGGTGGAGATCATCGGCCAGGGCGCCCAGTCCCCCCGCGGGCACATCCCCTTCACCCCCCGCGCCAAGAAGGTGCTGGAGCTCAGCCTGCAGGAGGCCCTGCAGCTCGGCCACAACTCCATCGGCACCGAGCACATGCTGCTGGGCCTGGTCCGCGAAGGTGAAGGTGTGGCCGCCCAGGTGCTGCAAGACCTCAGGGCCGACCTCCCCGGCGTCCGACAGGCGGTGATCCAGCAGCTCTCCGGGAAGAGCGAAGTACGGTGGGAGCTGGCGCCCAGTCCTGTCCACCCTCCATTCGATCGCATCGAGTTGCGGGGCATCCGCGTCTTCGCCCGTCACGGGGCTCTTTCCCAAGAGCAGCAGGAGGGCCAGGAGTTCTTGGTCGATCTGACCATCCAGGCCGACCTCGCCCGGGCCGGCTCCTCGGACGACCTGGCGGACACGGTGGACTACTGCCGGCTGGCCGAGCGGGTGGCCGAGCGGGTGGCCGGGGAGCGTTGGGACCTCCTCGAGCGAGTGGCCCAGCGGGTGGCCGAGCTGGTCCTCGAGGACGAGCGGGCGAGAAGCGTCGAGGTGACCGTCCACAAGCCGGGCGCCCCCCTGCCGGTCCCGGTGGAGGACGTGTCGGTGACGGTGGCGCGGCGCCGTTAGGCGATTCGATGCCGTCGCGTCGTTTTTCACCCCCTCCCCCGCCCTCCCCCGCAAGCGGGGGAGGGAGAAGACTTCCACGCTTGCGGGGGAGGGAGAAGAGTGGGGGAGGGAGAAGAGAGCGGGCGGCGATCGGGCTGGGCTCCAACCTGGGGGACCGAAGAGCGCGGCTGGAGGAGGCGGTGCAGGGACTGGGGCGGCTGGGCACGGTGGGAGCGGTGTCGTCGCTCTTCGAGTCGGCGCCGGTAGGGGGGCCCGAGCAGCCCCCCTACCTCAACGCGGTGGTGTCCCTGGAGACGGAGCTGGCGCCCGTCCGGCTGCTTCTCGGGTTGCAGCAGCTGGAGCAGGCCGCCGGCCGGCGCCGGGGGGTGCGCTTCGGCCCGCGCACGCTCGACCTGGACCTGCTGCTCTACGGTGCGCAGGTGGTGGAGGAACCGGGCCTGGAGGTCCCTCACCCCCGCCTCTCCCAGCGTCGCTTCGTCGTCCAGCCTCTGACCGAAGTCTGGCCGCAGGCACGGCTGCCGAATGGACCAGCCATCTCCGACCTCCTCCCCCCCCTCCTGGGCCAGGAGGTGAGGCGGGTGGCCGGCCCCGAGTGGGCGCGGGGCTGGGCCGACGGCCGGGAGGGACGGCAAAGGGCACGGCGTTAACCTCTTGCCTCGTCCGGTACCCACACGAGGACCGGAACCGGGAGGTTGTGATGCTGCTGGCGATCGACATGGGCAACACGGAGACCGTCGTTGGGCTCTTTGAGGGGGAGCGCCTGGTGGACCATTGGCGGGTTGGCACGGTCAGGACGCGCACCGCCGATGAGTACCGGCTGCTGCTGCGAGGGCTGTTGGGCCTGGGCGACTTCGACGAGGGCAGCCTGACGGGGGCGGCCGTCTCCACGGTGGTGCCACCTGCCGCCGCCATCCTGCGGAGAGTCTTGAGCGATGTTGTGGACGGTCGCACGGTGATGGTGGGCCCGGGGGTGAAGACGGGGATCCCCATCGTCATCGACAACCCTCGGGAGGTGGGAGCCGACCGAGTCGTCAACTCCATCGCCGCGCTGGAGAAGTATGGCGGTCCGGTGGTGGTGGTCGATTTCGGCACCTCCACCAACTTCGACGTGGTCTCCGCCACCGGCGAGTACATCGGGGGAGTGATCGCCACCGGGCTGGAGGTCACCCTGGATGCCTTGGTGCGGGGGACCGCCGCCCTTCGAAGGGTAGAGTTCAAGCCGCCTCGCTCCGTCATCGGCAAGGGGACCGTCGAGGCCATGCAAAGCGGGCTCCTGCTCGGCCATGCCGCCATGGTGGACGGCATCGTGGAGCGGATCGTGGGCGAGCTGGGGGCAGGGACGCAGATGGTGGCCACCGGTGGGCTCGCCTCGACGGTGGTGCCCCATTGCCGCACCGTCCAGCGAGTCGACGAGTTCCTCACCCTGGAGGGCCTCCGCATCATCTATCACCGCAATGCCGAGAGCGCCTAGGGGCGCCACCGCCATGACCGAAAGCAGTCCCCCGTACGACGACCGGACGCCGGACCACCTGCCGCTGGCCGACCATCCGCTAACAGCCGATAGGTTGGCCAAGCTGGACGCCCTGCGCCGCGCCGGGCTGGAGCCCTACCCAGCTCGCTTCGAGCGCGATTCCCTCACGGCCGAGGTGCAGGAGGCCCATGCCGGGCTGCCTCCCGACGCGCAGAGCGAGAAGCGGGTCTCCATCGCCGGACGCTTGATGGCGATGCGAAGCCACGGGCGCCTGACCTTCGCCGAGCTGCAGGACCGCGCCGGCCGCCTGCAGCTCTTCGTCGACCAGGCCATGGTGGGCGAACAGCGCTACTCGGCCTTCCTGGATCTCGACCTGGGGGACTGGGTGGGCGTGGCCGGCGAGGTGATCACCACCCGGCGCGGGGAGCTGAGCGTGCGCGTCGAGGAGTTCGTCCTCCTGGCCAAGGCCTTGCGTCCCCTCCCGGAGAAGTGGCATGGGCTGCGCGACGTCGAGCAGCGCCATCGGCGTCGCTACCTCGATCTGGTGGTCAACCCCGAGGCGCGGCGGGTGGTCCTGATACGGGCCAGGGTGGTGTCGGAGCTGCGCCGTCAGTTCGAGCAACGGGGGTTCATCGAGGTGGAGACGCCCATCCTCCAAGTGGAGCCCGGTGGGGCGCTGGCCCGGCCCTTCGCCACCCATCACCATGCACTGGACATCGACATGTACCTGCGGATCGCCACCGAGCTGCACCTGAAGCGACTGGTGATCGGCGGCCTGGAGCGAGTCTTCGAGCTGGGGAGAATCTTTCGCAATGAGGGGATGGATCGGACCCACAATCCCGAGTTCACCACTCTGGAGGCGTACCAGGCGCTGGCCGATTACCACGACATGATGGCGCTCATGGAGGAGGTCTTCCCGGCGGTGGCCAAGGCGGTCACCGGCGGAACCGAGATCACCTATCAGGGGCGGCCGCTGGACCTGGCCCCGCCCTATCGACGCCTCCGCATGGTCGATCTGGTCGCCGAAGCCACCGGCGGGCCGGTGCGCTTGGACCGGCCGGTCGAGGAGGTACGGGAGCTGGCCCGCCGCCACGGGATCGAGCCGAAGTCCGAGTGGGGAACGGGGCGCCTCGTTGCCGAGCTCTTCGAGGAGCTGGTGGCCAGCACGATCTGGGAGCCCACCTTCGTCATGGACCATCCCAAGGAGATCTCCCCGCTCGCCCGTACCCACCGGCGTGATTCTCACCTGGTGGAGCGCTTCGAGCTCTTCGTGGCCGGCCGCGAGTACTGCGATGCCTTCTCGGAACTCATCGACCCGCTCGAGCAGCGCCGGCGCTTCGAGGAGCAAGCACAGTCCCGGGCCGATGGTGAGTCTCATCCCGTGGACGAGGACTTCCTGCAGGCCCTGGAGTACGGCATGCCTCCCAGTGGCGGCCTGGGGATCGGGGTGGACCGGTTGGTGATGCTGCTCGCCGACCAGCCCTCGATCCGGGAGGTGATCCTCTTTCCCCAGATGAGACCCGAGTGAACCCCCGGGCCCTCGAGGGGGTGGGGAGAAAGGGAGAAGGACCCCCACCCCAACCCTCCCCCGCAAGCGGGGGAGGGAGAAGAGGATCAGCCGCCGGCCTGATCCACCCGTCCGATGAGGTACCGGCCGACCTCCATCAACACGTCCCGGGCCGGCGCCGGCGGGAGGGCGGCGGCGGCCGCCTCGGCGGATCTCACCCGCTGACGGGCCTCCGCCATCACTCGCTCGATGGTGCCGCTCGACTTGACGGCCTCCATCACGGCATCCAGCCTCTCGGCAGGGTACGGGTGCCCTCCGGCCAGGAGCGACCTGAGGCGCTCGCCGTTCGGCCCCGTCATCGCATAGAGGACCGGCAGGGTGAACTTGCCCTCCTGGACGTCCGAATGAACGGGCTTGCCGAGGAACTCCTCTGTGGCCACCAGGTCGAGCACGTCGTCGGTGAGCTGAAAGACCACCCCGATCTCCGACGCCCAGCGGCTGGCCGCCTCGACGACCCCCGGGGAGGCGTCGGCCGCCATGGCTCCCAGCCGGGCGGAGGTGCGGATCAGGCTGGCGGTCTTGCGGCTGATGGCCCGGTGGTAGTCGGCCGGGTCCTGGGCGAGGTCATCGACGAGCTGCAGCTCCAGCACCTGGCCCTCGCACAGCTCGGCGTAGGTGCGAGCCAGCAGCACCACCGAGTCCAGCCCCAGGCTGGCGGCGGCCACCTCGGAGGCCCGAGCCATGAGGAAGTCCCCCGCCAGGATGGCGGCGGTGTTGCCCCAGTTGGTGTTGACAGAAGCCGTACCGTGCCTGAGGCCTGCGTCGTCGATCACGTCGTCGTGGTAGAG
>JALYHC010000002.1 GCA_030776765.1 Actinomycetota bacterium
TGCATCCGAGCCGAAGGGAGTTTCTGCGCCAGTTCGGAGTGACGGCCCTGACCGGTGCTGTGGTCATGTCGGCCGGCTCCCCGCCCTTGGCATGGGCCCTAGGTCCGGCCAAGAGTTGGAGCGATCCCTCTGCCTGGCCGGGTGGCAAGGTTCCCGGCCCCGGCGACGTGGCCGCCGTGGAGGGGGCCATCGTGCTGGATCGGGAAGCCCTCGTGGCCGGAGTGGTCATCGGGCCAGGAGGGAGCCTCTCCTTTTCACCCCAGCACAGCGTCCTCTTAGAGAGCACCGGAAACGTGATCGTGGAAGGGCAGCTCTCCATGCACCCGTCTTCGGAGGCCATCCACACCCTGCGCTTCCCGGATGTGAACGACTCCCGGTTCCAGGGAGGCGGCATGGACCCGCTGAGCAGTGACGTGGGGCTGTGGGTGATGGGGGCCGGGAGCCTCGACCTACAGGGCTCTCCCAAGCAGGCCTGGGCCTACCAGTCCCGCGGCACCGGCTGGCAGGTCGCCGATGACCTGGTGGCCGCCCCGGTGTCTGCAGGTGACTTCGAAGGCTTCCGGGCGGTGGCGCTGGGAGGAGCAGTCCCCTCCTCCTATCGGCCGGCCGAGGTGCTCAACCTTACCCGCAACGTGCGCCTCGAGGGAAGCTCCGGGGGCCAGTCGCACGTGCTGATTCGCTCCACCGCCCAGCAGCGCATCGAGAACGTCCAACTGCGGTACATGGGCGTGGGGGGCACGCTGGGTCGCTACCCGCTGCACTTCCACCACTGCATGGATGGGAGCCGCGGCTCGGTGGTGCGAGGAGTGGTGGTGCGGGACTCCCAGAACCACGCCTTCGTGCCCCACAACAGCCACGGCATAACCTTCCAGGACTGCATCGCCTACGACATCACGGAAGACGCCTACTGGTGGGACCCTCGGATGCGAGGGTTCCTGGACCTGTCTCCGAGTGAGCGGCGAGACCCCGAAAACCAGGAGACGCCGGCCAACGATATCTCCTGGGAAGGCTGCGTGGCCGCTTTGGTGCGAGGGGAGTCGGTGGGGCTGGGTGGCTTCCGCTTGGGTAGGGGGACCGGCAACCGCTGCGTGGGCTGCGTGGCCGTGGGGGTGCAGGGCGGGAAGAGCTCCGCGGGCTTTGTCTGGCCGGAAGGCGGCTCGTCGGTGTGGACCTTCGAGGACGACGTGGCCCACAACAACCGCGACAACGGGATCTTTGTGTGGCAGAACACGAAGGACCAACACGTCGTCGACGGGTTCGTCGGCTACCACAACGGGAGGTCCGGCATCGAGCACGGCGCCTACCTCAACGGCTACCACTACCAGAACGGGACCCTGTACGGCAACGGCAGGACGGGCATCATCCTGCACGCCTTGAGCAGGGAAGAGCCGTTGCTCACCTTCCGCAACATGACCGTCGAGGCATCGCCCATCGGCCTGCTCACGAAGCAGCACACCCTGCCAGCCCAAGCGCCCGTCCAGGTCATCGACTGCGACTTCTCGGTTCCCACCCCCGTGCGGATCGAGGACGCTATCAACCCTGCGGTGATCGACTTCGTGGGATCCAACCTGGAGCCTTCGGATATCGAGCTCGGCAAGACGATCCCCGGCCTCACCATCCGACTGCAGGACGGAGCCTCGGCCGTCTCCATCGACGAGCGGGGCTCGGTGCAGTCCATCGGGTCCTTTAGTGATGGTGGAACGCCCTCAACCTCAACAACCGTCGAGCCAGCCGAGGAACCGGACGTCGGGATCGACATTCCCATGGGTGGTGGGGAGGAGACCACCACGACGACGACCACCAGCGTGGACCCGGTCACCAGGCGCCGTCCGCGCCGCTCACAGCGGCGGCGTCGCCGGGTGAGAGGCTCGAGGGCCAGGATCCGGCCCCGGCGGGTGCGCCGCATGAGGAGCCGCCGAGGTCTTCTGTAGTGGTGGCGGGGGCGTAGGAGGCGGGGTCTACGCCCCCGTGCGCTCGCCTAGGCGCCGGTAGAGCTGGGCGGTCCGCTCCAGGCTGCGCTGGAACGTGAAACGGGCTTGGAAGATCTGTCGGCTGCGACGGGAGAAGGCCTGGGCCTTCTCCGGATGGGCAAGCAGATGCTCCAGGGCGCCGGCCAGGTCCTCTGCTGAGCCGGGCCGGACGAGCAGGGCGTTGCCGTCCGGTTCCAGCACCTCCCGCATCACCGGTAGATCGGCGGCCACCACCGGCATGCCCAGGGCCATGGCTTCCACCACTGCGCCGCCCAGCCCCTCGTACATCGAGGGGAAGGCGAAGACGTCGGCGGCGGCCAGTAGGTCGGGAACGTCCTCCCGGTGGCCCAGCACCTCCACGTGCTCTCCGATCTCCGGCTTGGCCAGGAGGAGCTCCAGGTCCTCGGACGCGTTGCCGCGCCGACCCACCAGGAGGAGCCTCAGGTCGGGGCGGTGACCGGCCACCATGCCAATGGCTTCGAGCAGGTACCGCTGACCCTTCTGGTATTCCTGTCGGCCCACGGTGATCACCACCGGCTGCTCCTCGGTCAGGCCAAGGGCGGCGCGGACCCGGTGCCGCCGCTTCGGGTTCGGCTCCCCCAATCGAGCAGGATCCCGGCCCCGTTCGATGACCGTGATGCGCTCGGGTTCAATCCCCAGGGCCTGGCAGGCAGCATCCTTCACTGCGTGCGAGACGGCGTGAAAGTGGGTGGTGAGGTGGCGGGAGGTCCAGCGATCGAGCAAGCGCACGACCTCTAAGCGAAGGCGCTTCACTCGGGGATCTGCTAGGCGCGCCGGATCATAAGTAGTGTTCACCAGGCTGGTGAGGACTGGCACTCCTGTGCCGATGGCGGCCAGGCGTCCGGCCAAGTCGGCCTCGAACAGCGTGGTGTGGAGCAGGTGGGGGCGCGTCTCCTGTAGCAACCGCCGCAGCGACCGGACACGTCCAGCCAGATGGGGAGAACCGAGGAAACGGATGTCGGACCCTCTCGACAGGAGAATTTCTTCCACGCCCTCCTCTCGTCGATAGAAGCAAGCCACGGTGAGGTCAATGCCCTGGTCGACCAGGCGGGGCAGCATCTCGGCGAGAGAGCGCTCGGCCCCCCCGGTCCCCAGGCCGTTGATGACGAAGAGGACCCTGAGGCCTTCGGTCTCCCTCTCGTGCGGGAGAGGGCTGGGGTGGGGGTCCAAGCCGTGGGCGTTCTCCGCCATAGACGAATGCTGTCCGGGTCTCAGACGCTGTATCCCAGGGCTTCGGCCGTCCGGCACAGCTCCCGGATCAGCCTCAGCTCGCCTGGGTCGATCGGCTTGGGACGGGGTGGCCGAATATCCACTTGGCCTTGCTTGAGTTCGACACCCAGAAAGCGGCCGATCTCGGCTAGCAGCCCGCCAGGGTCCTGGAACCACCGCTCATAGCGGACGACGAACACGTTGGGTCGCTGGAGGTGGGCGAGCAGACGCGAGTTGACGTAGTCGTAGAGGAGGACGCGCCGCCGAGAGGCGTCTCCGGTCGCTGCGGAGAGCTCCTCGTTCATGCGTCGGTTGAAGGCGACGTCGTAGTCCAGGCCCTGAGCCAGTCGCCCGCCTGTCCGTCGGAAGGAGCCGATCACCTCAACGGGGTTCCTGATGCAAACCAGGAACCTGGTGTGAGGAAGATGGTCCAAGTAGCGCCAGAAGATGGGCCATTTCACACCCAACAGGAATCGCTCGGCAACTCGGACCGGGACTGCCGCTTTGCGCTCCGACGCCCAGAGCACCTCGCCCTGCTCCAGAGCGGCGAGGTCCAGGCGGCCCGTCAGGGTCCCCTCCTTGTCGATCTGCTCCCGCAGTGATCGGAAGAGCGGAGCTGGTGCGAGCCGCATCCCGTCCCACGGTTCCATGACGGTGACCACGGATGGAGGCTGGAAGAGCATCGCCGACAGCAAGGATGTGCCCGTTCTCGAGCAGCCGCAGATGATGAAGTCTCCGTCTCCAGGCTCCTCCAGGGGCAGGGGGAGGCGGTCGGGGTCGAGTTGAAGGCCGGCGATCAGCCTCTTCCAGCGCCGGTGACGGGGCAGCACCACGCCGGCGGCCCGCCGCACTGCTCGAGCGAGTGCCACCATCTCACAAAGTGTAGTCAGCAAGCCCTTTGCGTGGTTGATTCCCTTACCCCTTGCAGCCGCTTGCCGTCGGCAACGTGTGCTCGCTGGAGCCACCGCTTGGCCCAGTACGTTGGTAACCAGAAGCGGGCCCCCCCGCCACTCCCCGATGGAGCAACCACGTGTCCGGGAGGTGTTACGGGCCGGCTGCTGAATTGGGGAGGGGCGAGGCCTCGGGCGACACCGCGAGTCGGCCCGCGGTGGAACGAATACACTGTGCGCGCAAGGCTCGGAGGCCGCATGGAGAGAGCTCGGATGCGAGTGCTTCGCACCGATGTGCCGGTGGAACGGATCGCCTTGCTCGCAACGTCTGCCGTGCTCTTCGCAAGCGCCTTTCGAATGGACCCGGAGGCCGCCTCTCACCACCTGGTCATGGTGGGCGTGTGGGCCCTCTACGGGACCGCCTTCGGCTGCTTGGTGGCGGCGTGCGTGATCCGTGCTACCGACGGACGTCTGCTCGAGGGCCTAGTGGCGATGGGGTTGGCGCTGGCGGTCACCGTCTCGGTCGCCTACGAGATCGAGATCGAGAGCCCCTTGTACGGGACCGACTCACTGACCTTCTCCCACATGGCCGCGCAGCGGGTCATCGAGGGCGAGAACCCTTATGCCCTGCGGGGAGCCGCCCTAGCTCGGGGGCTGGGCGAGCTCGGACTTCCCCCCGAGTCGGCCGTCCTCACGCGACTGACGGACGGGAGCTCGGTGGACGTGCTGAGCCCCTACCCGGCGCTGCACTTCCTGTCCTACGTCCCCTTCGTGGCCGTCGGTCTTTCGGACCTGCGGTGGGCCAACCTCCTCTTCGAGCTCTTCGCCTTGGCGGCCATCTGGTTGGCGCTCCCCCGAACGGCTCGGCTGGTGGCCCTGCCTGCCCTGCTACTCGAACCAAACATCACCGTGGAGTTCACGGCCGGGGGTGTGACCGATTGGCTATGGGTTCTCCCGGTCATCCTGGTGGCCATCGCTCTGTCCAGGAACAGAGCGGCGATCGCTGCTCTCACTCTGGGCATCGCCTGCGCGGTCAAGCAGCAGGTCTGGTTCGCCGTTCCCTTTGTGCTGGTCTGGTTGGCGCGACGGGCGCCGGCCAAGCCGCCAAGCCGGGCCCCATCCCCCCCGGCCCGATACGGGACCCTGGTACTGCTCGGCTTCCTCGCTCCCAACCTCCCCTTCATACTCTGGTCTGCCGGAGACTGGGTGCACGGGGTGCTCTACCCGGCGGTGGCGGGGCTCATGCCGGCGGGCCGGGGTGCCTCACTCCTCAGCTCCTTGGGGCTGGTGGGGTTGCCGGCGGAGGCCTACGCCTCAGCCGTTGCTCTGGTGATGGCTGTCGGGCTCTTCCTCTACGCGCGTTACTTCTCCCGGCTGCAGCACCTCCTCTGGGTCTTCCCGACTCTGATCCCCTTCGTCGCTTACCGCTCCCTTCACAACTACTTCGTGGCCTGGCTGCCGGTGATCCTCCTCTGGACGGCCCTCCACCACCGAGAGCTGCGTGGCGACCTGGTCGGACTGGCCCCCGATCGATGGCAGGTCTCGAGAGCCACCTCGTGGGGAGCCGCCGGCGCTGCTACAGCCGCCTTCGGATTGCTGCTCTTCTCGATCGCCGTTCAGGCACCGCTCGGCCTTCACCTTGAAGAGGTCGAAGTGCGGGCCACGTCACCTGTGGTCGAGGAGATCCAAGCCACCCTGGTGAACGAAGGGGGCACCAATCTCGAACTCCTCTTCAACGTGATGTACGAGAAGCGATCGGTCCCCTGGGTGCCCAGCGATGGCAACGTCCTCCACGCTCGCTCCACCTCCGATTTCCTCTTGCGGCCGGCCGGCCCTGAATCGATTCCGGTTCGGTCCACCGAGGCCGGCGCGGTGGCCTCCATCCCCTTCCGGCTCCAGGTCCACCTGGCGGGAGATGACCGCTTCGTCACCAGCGATGTGCTCACCGTTCACGCCGACAAGGCGCAGCTCGCCAACCCCACCTTCTCGTACTGGATCCCCCCCAACGGCCCGAGCGGATTCAGCAGGCCTCTCGGGTGGCTGACCACTTCGCGTGCCGCTCCCGGGGCTCACTTGAAACTGGAGCCGCTGGATGCTACGGGGGGGCTCCGCGCATCTGTCGACCACGAGGGGCGCACCGATGCCGGATGGGTCGAAGTCGGTCTCCACCAGACAGCAGCAGCGGTGCAGGCCTGCTACGAGGCCGAGATCTGGTATTCGGTGCCGTACGCGGAGACCGACCACCGACCATCCGGTGCCGTCGGGCTCCAGGTGCACCAGGGAGACGTCTCCCTCTGGTACGTCCCCTCGGCCACTCCCTTCCACCGCATCACTGATCTGGCTGACGGCACCCGGGTGGTCGAGCTCCCCTCTCGCCCGGGAACCTGGCAGCACCTCTTGGTTCCGGTGGCGGAGTTCGGAGAACCGATCGGACTGGACATCCAGGAAGCTGCCGTGATCAAGGTCTTCTCGGCTCTGAGCGAGAGCCGAGAGGGCACCCTCGACCTGTGGGTACGGCACGTTCACGGGGTGCCGTGCAGCGGCATCCGAAGCTGGTGAACAACCGCCCTGCTCAGGGCCGGTAAGCCAGGGCGGCCAGAGACAAGCCCCACTCGTGGCGGGATTCCAGGGCCTTAATGGCACTCCGGCGAGCGACGCCGCTCAGCAGCTCGTTGAACAGCGGTGGAGGCATCCGGAACTCGTCCTCGACCCGGATCACCTTTCGCGCCAGCGCCGGGATCACCATGAAGCGGAAGAAGAAGTTCACCCACGTCGGGCGTAGTTCGGCCTGCTCCAAGAGCAGCTGTAGGCTATCCCGCTCGTACCGGGTGTAGTGCCCTGCCAGCTCGTCGTGCCAGCTCCACAGCCAGGAGTGAGCGGGAACGGTGATCATCAGGAAGCCTCCCGGCCGAACCACCCGGCTGGCTTCCCTTAGCGTCTCTGCGGGATGGTCGAGGTGCTCGAGGACATCGAAGAGTCCTCCCCCGTCGAACGCTCCGGTGCGGAAGGGCAGCCTGGTCACCTCTCCCTGCACGAAGGGCTCGCCCCGTCCGAGACTCTTCCTATCCGTCCTCACCACCTCGAAGCCGGGGGGAAACAGCGTCGTTTGACCGCTCCCCAGGTCGGCGACCCGTCCCCCGCGTATGTCGTGCCGACGAAGAACCTCGTCGACGAGGGCCCTGCGGCCCCTGAACCACCAATGACCCTGGGAAGCCGCCCGGTGGTAGGAGGCGTAGAAGGCATCGACCTCCTCCTCCCGATCGTGATGGGTGCTCACTGCCGCCTCTTGTCCTGATCCGCCGCCCCGTGATCTCTCGTTCTGCGCTGGTCGCTCTGGGGAGTTCCTCGTCCGGCAACGGGTGGGATCCACCAGGTCCTCGTCCTAACCCGTAGTGGGCCTCGGCATCCTCCAGGCGGAACTCTGGCGGTCCCCAGCAGGGTGAACAGCACCCCGAATCTCACCATGACCAAGAGCAGGAGCACGACGTCGGGGGCGCCTCCCCTCTCGAGAGTCACCGACTTGTCGAGAATCACGACTTGGCAAGGGCACTTCCGCTCGGTCAGCTCAAAGGCGGGATCGGTGGACCGGGCGCGCTCCACGAACAGCACGACGGCCTCCGGGGGATTGCCGACCTTCACCGCACCGTCCGAGGATGGGACCGTCATCGGAGGCACCGGCCAGGTCGCCTCCCCCGGGACATGCAGCGGCTCGCGGCTGATGGCCGCCGCCCGGCGTAGGCCAGGTCCTTGAGCCGCTGGGCGCCTAGATCGAGGAAGCCAACACCGGCTGGCCTGTGGTCTCGCACCAGCGCGAACGTCGACTCAGACAGGACGATCTGGCCGCGGTGGCGACGGCCCATCAGCCGGGCTGCCCGGTGCACATCGAGTCCCACGTAGTTGTCGCCCCCCAGGCGGCCCAGCCCGGTGTGGAGACCCATGCACACACGGATCTCCCCCTCGGCACGCTAGCGGTGGGCAACCTCTAGTGGTCCCGAGCGCAATAACACGGGTGTCATTCAAGGTCATGCGACTTTGAGTGGAGTGCCGTCGTAGGTCCACCGGAACGGCTTCGTGTAGTTGTACTCCCCGATGAAGCTGGCGGGAGCGAAAGTGCCGGTATCCTCGCCCTCCGTGGCATCTTCCCTGAGCAGGCTGACCAGAGGGATCGACGGAGTCCTGGGGAGCGAGGCGATCGGGGCCGTAGGGCGCTTGACGACCGCAGGCTCCCTGCGAGTGCTGGCCTACCACCAAGTGGACGACGCGGCTTCGTTTCGATGGCAGATGCGCTACCTGCGGGAGAGGTTTGTGCCGGTGTCCTCCGCTTTGGTGCTGCAGGCGCTGCAGGGGGAGGCCAACCTGCCTGCACGCGCTGCCTGGGTCACCTTCGACGATGCGGACCCATCGGTGGTCGAGCAGGGGCTACCGATCCTCAGCGACATGGACGTCCCGTCATCGATGTTCGTGTGCCCTGGACTGGTGGACTCCCACCAGCCCTTCTGGTGGGAGACCGTCGAGCATGCCCTGCAGGCAGGGGTGGCGGCTTCAGTCCAGGGCCGGTCCTTCGGACGTCAGAATCTCCTCGGTCTGCTGGGCGTCCTCAAGGGGCTGGGCGACGCCCAACGCCGAGAGGTGGTGGGGGACCTCGAGCGGCGTGCCCTGGACCTCAGGGGGCGGCCCTACCGGCGCCGCCAAATCACCACTGAGCAGCTGGACCGTTACCTGGCATCCGGCGCCACCCTCGGCAACCATACCTGGGACCACCCCTGCCTGGACCGCTGCGACCCGCACGCCCAGCGCCAGCAGATCGAGCAGGCACATGCCTGGCTGGAGGGCTACCTGGGGGAGCCACCCCTGATCTTTGCCTACCCCAACGGGAACCACAGCCTCCAGTCGGAATCGATCCTCAATGAGCTGGGCTACCAGGTGGGCTTGCTCTTCGACCACCGACTGGGCTCGCTCTCCCAGAATCCACTCCGCATCTCTCGCTTGCGGGTCAACGCCTCGACCGCGCCTCGTCGCTTCGCGGCCATCCTCTCCGGTGCCCACCCGGCGGTCCACCAGCTCAGGAGGAGGCTAGCGAGGGCCTGAGCCCCTCTGGGCCCGTCACTACGCTCCTTCCCTGCCGATCGAGCTCACAGAGCAAACCATCCTCGGGTTGTTGCTGATCGCCGCCCTAGTGGCCATCGGGGTCAACTACCTTCGCCTCCCCTACACGATCGCTCTGGTGATCGTGGGCCTCTTCTTGGGCTTCGGCCATGTCTTCGAGCAGGTCAACCTCACCCAGGAGTTCATCCTGCTGGCCTTCCTGCCGCCCCTGCTGTTCGAGGCGGCCATCAACAGGATCTGGACAACCTCCAGCGGCGCTGGACCCAGGTAGGGGTCTTGGCGGGGGTGGGCACCGTGATCACCGCGGCGGTCCTCACCCTGACTCTCTCCGGCCTGCTGGGGATGGAGCTGTCGGCCGCCGTCCTCCTGGCGGTCATGCTCGCCCCTACCGACCCGGTCTGCGTGCTCGCCATCTTCAAGGAGCACGACGTGGGCCACGGCTGGGCACCATCCTGGAGGGCGAGTCCATCTTCAACGACGCCCTGGCCATCGTCCTGTTCCTGATCGCGTTCGACTTCGCCTTTCCCGGTCCCCAGGGAGCAGAGTTGGGCCTGCGAGAGGGGCTTTTCGAGTTCGGCAGCGAGGTCATCCTCGGGGCGGGCGCCGGGGTGGTGGTGGGGTTTCTCGCTCACCGGCTGATGGCCACCCTCGACAACAACCTGGTGGAGATCACGCTCTCGCTGATCACCGCCTACGGCTCCTTCCTTACCGCTCAGCGCTTCGGCGGCTCCGGGGTGATCTCGGTGGTGACGGCGGGGCTGCTGATCGGCAACTACGGCACCCGCTTCGCCATGTCACCCTCCTCACGGATGGCCCTGTTGCAGTTCTGGGAGGTGGTGGCCTTCCTGGTGAACTCGGTGCTGTTCCTGCTGATCGGCTTGGTCTTCAACGTGGTAACCCTGGCCGACCCGGCCACCGCCCAGGCCATCGTCGTCGCCATAGCGGCCATGTTGGTGGCTCGGGCCTTGATCACCTACGGCCTCCTGTCACCCTTCGGCCGCCGCCGCCCGGACCTGGACCTGCCCAGGCGCTGGCAGCACGCCATCTTCTGGGGAGGCTGCGCGGCAGCATCCCCCTCGCTTTGGTCCTCGGCCTCCCCGAGCGCCGCCTCGGCGAGGTGGATGTGGTGGCGGTGGTCTGCGGCGTGGTGCTCTTCTCCCTGCTGGGCCAGGTTTGACCTACAAGCCCTTGCTGGCCCGGCTGGGCCTGGCCGGCATCGAGGAGGAGGTTGCCCAGTACGAGGAGGCCTTGGCCCGCACCCTGGTGCTCCGTGCCTCGCAAGACGAGCTGGAGGAGATGAACCGCCGGGGCGAGGTGGTCCGCCCGGTGTACGAGTCGCTGCGCCAAGACATCACCGTCCAATTGGACGAGGCGAGCCGGGAGCTGGGGCCGCCTCGCCACCCATATGTATCTGGTGCGGGCCCCCCAGGTCCAGCGCACCGCACGGCGCCTGGCCGCCGCCCAGAAGGCGGCGCTGGCCGATGCCGCCCGCAGCGGGCTGGTCTCCGAGGAGATCAGCCGCCGCTTTCATCAGCGGATCGACCTGGCCCTCTCCGAAGGGGAGGAGGCTCCTAGCGTGGCAG
>JALYHC010000003.1 GCA_030776765.1 Actinomycetota bacterium
GGCACGATCCTGGGATCGGCGGTGAACACCCCGTCCACGTCGGTGTAGATCTCGCAGGCGTCGGCCCTCAAGACGGCGGCCAGGGCCACCGCGGTGGCGTCGGAGCCCCCCCGGCCCAGGGTGGTGACGTCCTTGGTGTCGGGGTTGACCCCTTGGTATCCGGCCACGATCACCACCTTGCCGGCCGCCAGTCCATGGCGCACCCGGTCCCCCTTGATCTCCAGGATCTTGGCTCGGCCATGGGAGGTGTCGGTGAGGATCCCCGCCTGCGAGCCGGTGAGGCTCATCGCCTCCACCCCCTCCTCGTGGATGGCGATGGCCAACAGGGCCATGGCGATGCGCTCGCCGGCGGTGAGCAGCATGTCCATCTCTCGCTCGGGTGGAGAGGGGCTGACCTGGCCGGCCAGGCGCAGCAGCTCGTCGGTGGTGTTGCCCATGGCGGAGACCACCACCACCACCTGATGATCGGCCCGGCGGGCTTCCGCCACCCGGCGAGCCACCATCCGGATGCGCTCGGCGTCGGCCACCGAGCTCCCGCCGTATTTCTGGATCAGGAGGGCCATCCTGCCTCCTTGGACGGTTGGAAGTGTACCGGGAGGAGCTGCCTCCTAGAGTGAGTCGCCCGCCCTGAGGCCAGATGCCAACCCAGAAACGTCAACGTCAAAAGGAGCGCCGAGCGGTCAAGCGCGCCGAGCAGGCGCGCCGGCAGCGCAGCCGGCGGCGCCGCTCCCTGGTGCGTGTCTGGCTGGCGGTCGCCGGCCTGGTCCTCGCCGCCGGGGCCCTGACGGCGCTCTTGCAGGGTTGAGGTTCTCGTGCCCGTCGACCTGCATACCCACAGCAACCGCTCCGACGGCTCGGACACCCCTGAGGAGCTGATCGCCCATGCGGCGCAAGCTCGTCTGCGGGCGGTGGCCCTCACCGACCACGACACGCTGGCCGGCACCCCGGCCGCAGAGCAGGCCGCCCGTCATCACCGCCTCGAGCTGGTCCCGGGAATCGAGATCTCCTGCCGCTGGGAGACGGGGACCATGCACATGCTGGTCCTCTTCCTCTATCCCGGCTCAGGACCGCTGCAAGAACGGCTCGTCGAGCTGGAAGGCTGGCGGGCCACTCGCAACCGTCGCCTGCTGGAGCGGCTCCGCAGCCTGGGTATCGACATCAGCATGGAGGAGGTGGTCGCCGAGGCCGGGGGCCAGGGCCTGGGCCGCCCCCACTTCGCGGCGGTGATGGTGCGCAAGGGGGTGGTACCCGACTTCTCGGCCGCCTTCCGGGACTTCCTCGCAAAGGGCAAGCCGGCCTATGTCGATCGGGAGCGCCTGGCGCCCGAGGAGGCCATCTCGCTGGCCCGTGCATCGGGGGCGGTGCCGGTGGTGGCCCACCCTCACACCATGACGCTCTCCCCCGAGGCGCTAGGTGAGGTCTTGACCAGGCTCAAAGAGGCGGGGTTGCTGGGCTTGGAGTGCTACTACTCCGACTACCTCCCAGAAGAGCGGCTGCGCCTGGTGGAGCTGGCCAGGACCGTCGGCCTGGTCCCCAGTGGAGGCTCCGATTACCACGGTTCCTACAAGCCTTGGCTGGGGCTCGGGGTCGGCCAGGGCGATCTCCTGGTCCCCGATGAGGTGCTGGAGGAGCTGCACGAGGCTCGCCGGGAGGCATTGGCCGCCGTCTGAGGCAGGGTCACTCGTGCCAGACTGCTCCCGGTGAACCGCGGCGCCACCATGCTAGGCGGGGCCCTCCAGAACGCCCTGGGGGGAAGCGGTCGCCTCGTCCTCGGCTTCCTGCTGGCCCTGCTGCTCGGGCGGCTGCTGGGAGCCGAGGGCTTCGGCGTCTACATGGTGGCGGTGGCGGTGGCCGGGATCCTGGAGGCGGTGGCCGAGAGCGGCCCCCGCACCGCCACCGTGCGATTCGTGGCCCACTTCCTGTCCCAGGGAGCCCCGCAGAGAGCCCGCGGGGTGGTGCGAACGGGACTGGCGCTGACGGCGATGGTGGGCGTGGCCCTGGTGGCGGGCGGACTGCTGCTGTCGGAGGAGGGAGTTGCCCGGTTCCTGAGTGGTGCCGGTTCGGGCGGCGAGCTGGTGTGGACGCTGGCGGTGGTGAGCAGCCTTCCTCTCAGCCTCACCGCGGTGCTACTGGCCGGCACGCGCGGCACCGGTTGGATGGCCCCATCCAACATCACCGACGGCCTGGTGGTTCCCCTGGGCCGCATCGCCCTCTTCCTTCCCCTGTTCTGGTTGGGCCTAGGTGAGGAGGCTGCTCTGTGGGCGTACCTGGTGTCCGCCCTGGTAGGCCTCGGCCTTGCCTGGTGGTTCTACCGTCGCGCCCTGGTCCCGGAAGCGTCTCCGGCACCGGCTTGGGAGTGGCGGGGAGTGGCGCCCTTCGCGGCCGCCCAGGGAGGATCGGGGGTGCTGGACGTGGCCCTGTTCTGGGCCGACACGCTGATCATCGCCGGCCTGCTCAGCGAGGCCGCCGTCGGCGTCTATGGGGCCGCCGTCCGGCTGGCCCTGGTCCCCACCCTCTTCGTGACCGCCTTCAACACCGCCTTCCAGCCCTGGGCAGCTTCCCTGTGGGCCGGCGGGGAGCGCCGGGAGCTCGGGGAGGCCTACCGGCAGGTGACGCGCCTGTCGAGCGGTCTGTCCCTGCCCTTCTACTTGCTCCTGGCCGCCTTTCCGGTGCCGTTGCTGGCGGTCTTCGGGGGGGACTTCCGAGCGGGCGCCACAGTGCTGGTCATCCTGGCCTTCGGGCAGATCCTCAACGTGATCAGCGGCCCGGCCGCCAACCTGCTGGCCATGGCCGGCTTTCCGGTCTGGAACTTCTGGAACAACCTGGTCCTGCTGGCGCTGAACGTGGCCGCCAACCTGGCGCTCGTCCCCCTGCTGGGCATCGAGGGAGCCGCCTGGGCGTGGGCGGGATCGCTGCTGGTCGTCAACGTGGCTCGGGTGGTGGAGGCCCGAATCCTCACCGGGCTGCTTCCCTTCGACCTCCGCCTGGCCGCCGTGCTGGGACTTGGGGTGGGGGGAGCGTTGCTTCTGGCGGTGTCGCGCTCCTGGCAGGTAGGCGCTCTATGGCAGGCGGCGGCGTGGGGGACGCTCTTCGGCCTGCTGTGGATGGTGGCCCTGCTCAAGGCTCTCCCCGCCTCCGACCGGCTGCTGCTGCGCCACTTGCTGGGCAGGGCTGGCCGCCTGAGCCCCATCGGGCCGAACCTTAGGCTCTAGCCGCGTGTGGCGCGCCACCAGAACCTAAGGCTCGGCAAACCTCTCAAAGAGGCAGGCCATCTGCCGATAGCGTCGATATGGAGCATCAGGCGCCCCGGCGCGGGCCGGAAGCGATCGTCGACTATCCCGCCATTCGCGCCACCTACCACATGTTGCGGCTGGGGATGGCTGCGGGATGGATAGTGGCCACTTTCCTAGCCTCGGTGGCGTGGCAGTGGGGGGGCGGGAAGCTCCTGGCAGTCCTGGCTGTGGGCGTGGCCGGCCATGCCCTCTGGCGGCGCCGGCGCCCCGACCGCTCCCCCCTAGAGGCGCTGATCCTCGACGCCACGGTCGCCTCGGCCTCCGTCCTGCTGGGAGGCATTCCCGCCGAGTCCATCCTGGCGGTCTTCGCCTTCGTGATCACCGGGGCCTTCCTGCTGCTCGACGTGCGTCGCGCCCTCCTCCTGGTCGGCTACCTCCCGTTCGCGGCGGCCGTCGTGTTCCTCTTCGCGGGGACCCCCGCCTTGCCCGATCCCCGAGGGCGGCTGATGGGGTTGTTGATCGGCATCCTCGGCATCGCTGCCATCGCCATCTTGTTCACCGCCGCCGCCAAAAGGGTGCAGGAAACCCGCGCACGCCAGCGAGCCGCGCTGGAGGCGGAGCGCAAAGCCGGCCAGATGAAGAACGAGTTTGTCTCCATGGTCAGCCACGAGCTGCGCACACCGCTCACCAGCATCGCCGGCTTCGCCGACACGCTGCGCAGCTCATGGAAGGACATCGGGCCCGAGGAGATCG
>JALYHC010000004.1 GCA_030776765.1 Actinomycetota bacterium
GAGTACCTGCGCGGCTACTTCGGGCCGTACCGCTTGGGGCTGGCCAGCGTGGTGGTGGTGCTGGAGGCGGAGGACCAAGGGGCCCATGGGCCGGCCGACGAGATCGCAGGCCTGATGTCCGGGCTACCGAACCTGCGTGGGCGTATGGTGCCCCAGCCGCTGGTGGCCCCGGAGGGGCGACGGGTGGCGCTGGTCACCACCGCCCACCCCAGGGCAGGGCCTCACCTCGCCGCCGCCCTGGAGGCGGAGGGAGCGGAGCAGGTGACCGTCGTGCACGGCCTGGGGGATCGCCGCCGCCTGCGGGAGGAACTGGAGGCGGCCTCGGATGCCGACCTGGTGCTGGTGGAGGTGAAGGCGGCGGCGGTGGACGTGGTGCTGCCCTGGGCAGAGGGGCGGGGCAAGCAGGTCGCCTTCGTTCACAACCGCGTGGTCCTGGACGAGGGCATCGAGCGCCTGACCGGGCTGGTGGAGCAGCGGTGGTGAGCGAGCGCTACGTGTGGGTGGAGGACCGGCACGGCACGCGCCTCCCCTACTCCAAAGGCCTGCTGGCCTCCTCCATCATGACCACCGGCCTTCCGCCCGAGGAGGCGCACAAGCTGGCCGAGGCCGTCGAGCTCGAGCTGTGGGCCAGGGACCAGTCCACCATCACCTCAGAAGAGCTGGTGGAGCTGGCGTCGAGCGTACTGGCCGAGCGAGCGGGACCGGAGGTGGCCAGCCGCTACCTGGCCTGGCGGATGGCCAAGCGTTCGGCCCGGCCGCTCATCGTGCTGCTCGGGGGAGCCACCGGAGCGGGCAAGTCCACCATCGCCACCCGGCTCGGGACCCGCTTGGGGATCACCCGCATCATCCCCACCGATGCCGTTCGCGAGGTGATGCGCAACATCTTCGCCACCAACCTGATGCCCACCCTCTACGTGTCGTCGTTCCAGGCCCACACCACCTTGCGGGCCCCCGTGCCGGAGGATCACGACGCGGTGGTGGTGGGCTTCCGTCAGCAGGCCGAGGCGGTGGCGGTGGGTTTGGTGGGCCTCATCGACCGGGCGGTGCGGGAGCGGACCGACCTGATCATCGAAGGCGTGCACGTGCTGCCGGGCCTGTTCCGCCAGGCTGCCGACCGGTGGGGCAAGGAGGCGGTGATGACCGAGGTGGTGCTCTCGGTGCCGGACCGTCAGACCCACCTGGCGCAGCTCCAGGCCCGGGGAAGCGACTCGGAGCTTCGTCAGTCGAGCCGCTACTTGGAACACTTCGAGGAGATCCGTAGGATACAGAGGTATATCCGTCGCCTCGCCACCAGCCACGGTGTCCCGGAGGTGCTTTCCCGAGGTCTCGACGAGACCATCCAGGACGTCCTCGACTTCGTGGTGGCCCGAGTGACCGAGGTGCGAGACGAGCTGTCGGCCCCCGGAGGTGTCCGGCTTGAGTCGTAAAGGGTTGTCCCAGATCGCCGATAAGATGGTGGCTGAGGTTCTCGTCGGCCCGGGAAGAAACCGGTGCTCGTCGGCGTTTGACAGAGCTGAGAATCCCGGTCAACCTGGCCCTGATTCTCTCCCCCGGTGCAGGCGGTGCACCATGCCTTCAGCTCACGGATGAGTTGTTCTTGCCTTGTCACGCATCTCCAACCAGCGGTTCACGAAGACCGGGAGGCTCTCCTCAGGCGCATGTAGCCGTCGATGAGCCGACCCTGACCAACAAAGGGGCATTGTCCCCGGTGGAAAGGACAGCATGACGAGTAGAGCCGAACTTCAAGAGATGGGCCTCGACGAGCTTCGGTCCCTGGCCGAGAAGTTGGGCGTGGACGAGTTCCGGGACCTGCAGAAGGCCAAGTTGATCGACGCCATCGTCAGCTCCGACGGCTTCGAGCGCAGTGAGCGGCCGGCAGCGGTCGACCTTCCCGAGGTAGTGCGAGGGGATGCCGACGGAGAGGACATGGATAGGGATTCCGACGGAGAGGACATGGGTAGGGGCGACGCCGACGACGAGGACCGCTGGGCCGGGGACGGCCGCAACCGCAAGCGCCGCCGCCGCAGAGGTGGAGGCCCCAACCAGCAGGACCAAGGCCCCGAGCAGGAGCAGGAGGAGCGAGAAGGCATCCTCGACGTGCTCCCCGAGGGGTATGGCTTCCTTCGCTGCACCGGCTACCTGCCGGGCGAGCGGGACGTCTACGTCTCTGCCAGCCAGATCCGGAAGTTCGGGTTGCGGCGCGGCGACCGGGTGAGCGGTCCCATTCGCCCGCCCCGCTCCCAGGAGAAGTTTCCGGCCCTTACCCGCATCAACTCAGTGGAAGGCGTGCAGCCGGACGAGGCGCGCGGCCGGCCGTCCTTCGGTGACCTGACGCCGCTGTTTCCGGACGAGCGGCTCCGTCTCGAGACGGACAGCAATCCGAACGGGGTGCTGACGCGCATCGTGGACCTGATCGCCCCGATCGGCAAGGGCCAGCGCGGGCTGATCGTGTCGCCACCCAAGGCGGGCAAGACGACCGTCCTGAAGGAAGTGGCCAACTCCATCACCGCCAACAACCCCGAGTGCCACCTGATGGTGGTGCTGGTTGACGAGCGGCCCGAGGAGGTGACCGACATGCAGCGCTCGGTGAAGGGCGAGGTGATCTACTCGACCTTCGACCGGCCGGCTGACGAGCACACCCAGGTGGCCGAGCTGGCCATGGAGCGGGCCAAGCGGCTGGTCGAGCAGGGGACTGACGTGGTGATCCTGCTCGACGGGATCACCCGGCTGGCCCGGGCCTACAACCTGGCCGCTCCCGCCAGTGGGCGGATCCTCTCCGGTGGAGTGGACTCCACCGCCCTCTACCCACCCAAGAAGTTCTTCGGGGCGGCTCGCAACATCGAGGAAGGGGGCAGCCTGACCGTGCTGGCCACCGCCCTGGTGGAGACCGGGTCCCGGATGGACGAGGTGATCTTCGAGGAGTTCAAGGGCACCGGCAATATGGAGCTGCGCCTGGACCGCAAGCTGGCCGAGAAGCGCATCTACCCGGCCCTGGACATCGAGGCCTCGGGAACGCGCAAGGAGGAGCTGCTGTTCAACAGGAGCGAGCTGGCCCAGGTGTGGAAGCTGCGTCGGGTGCTGCTGGCCCTGGAGCCGGGGGCCGCCCTGGAGCTGCTCATCGACCGCCTGCGCAGCACCAAGTCCAACTCCCAGTTCCTGGCCGAGGTGGCCAAGACCGCAGGCGGGTAGGGGCTGTTACGGCCTGTGCGCCCCACCGAAAGGGGGGCCTCCGAGAAAGGAATCACGCCATGAAGCAAGGCATCCATCCCGAATACGTCGAAGCCAATGTGGTCTGCTCCTGCGGCAACACGTTCACCACCAGGTCGACGAAGGACCGGCTCCACGTTGAGCTGTGCAACGAGTGCCACCCCTTCTTCACCGGCAAGCAGAAGCTGGTCGACTCGGGGGGTCGGGTGGAGAGGTTCCAGCGCCGTTACGGCAAGAAGGCCTTCACCAGAGAGGGTGAACAGGAAGAAGCGCCCCCTGAAGGGGGCCCCCACGGGGGTCCTAAAGGGGGTGGCCCTCATGGAGGCGAGGAAGAGGGCGAGGCCGGGTGACCCGAGCCCCGGGCGCCTTGGTGGGCGGCCAGGCGGTGATCGAGGGCGTGATGGTGCGGGCCCCCCAAGGCTGGGCGGTGGCGGTGCGGCGGCCGGACGGCACCATCGAGGCAGTCAGCCATCCCCTCCCCAGGCTCTCGACGCGGGTCCGCCTGGCTCGCATGCCGTTCGTGCGGGGGGTGCTGGTGCTGGCCGAGGCCATGACGCTCGGCTTGCGGGCGCTGTCCTGGTCGGCCCAGAAGGCGGTAGGCGAGGAGGAGGAGCCGATCACCGGCCGACAACTCGCCTTCACCATGGCGGCCGCCCTGGCCGTGTTCCTGGCCCTGTTCATCCTCCTTCCCGCCCTGGCGGCTGAGGCGCTTCCCATCCGCTCGTCTCTGGCCTTCAACCTGGTAGAGGGGCTCCTGCGTATCGGCCTCTTCCTCGGCTACATCTGGGCGATCGGGCGCTCGGGCGAGATCCGACGGGTCTTCCAGTACCACGGAGCGGAGCACAAGACCATCCATGCTTATGAGAACGGCGATCCCCTCGGGGTGGAGAGGGTGCAGCGCCATCCCACCCTGCATCCGCGCTGCGGCACCAATTTCCTGCTCATCGTCTTGCTTCTGTCCATCTTCGTGTTCGCGCTGCTGGGCAAGCCGGGCGTCGTGGGCCTGGTGGTGAGCCGGGTGGTGCTGGTGCCGGTGATCGCCGCGGTGGCCTACGAAGTGATCAAGCTGGCCGCCAGGCGGGAGGAGCGCGGTTGGCTGCGGGCGCTGATGGCTCCCGGCCTGGCGCTGCAACGGCTGACCACCGCCCCACCGGACGACCAGATGGTGGAGGTGGCCATCACCAGCCTGCTGGCAGCACTGGACGCCGCCGAGGTCGAGGAGGTGAAGGCGCGAGGGCCCGTCTGTCCGGTGGCCCTGGCGGCGCTGAGCGCCTGATGGAGGCGCAGCTCGAGGCCCGCCTGAAGGAGATGGTGGCGGCCCTCCAAGAGGTGGAACGCCAGCTGGCCGAGCCGGAGCTCATCGCCGACCAGAGCCGCTACCCGCAGGTGGCGCGGCGCCACTCCGAGCTGCAGCCGGTGGTTGAGGCCTTCGACGACTACCGAATGGCCGAGCGGGAGGGCCGCGAGGCAGAGGAGCTGGCTGGCGCCGAGGCCGACCCCGAGATGGCCGAGTACTTCCGGGAAGTGGCCCGGGAGAAGCACTCCCAGCTGGAGCGTCTGGAGGAGGTCCTCAAGCGCATGCTGGTGCCACAGGACCCCAACGACCAAAAGGACGTGATCATGGAGGTCCGGGCGGCGGCGGGGGGGGACGAGGCGGCGCTGTGGGCCGCCGACCTATTTCGCATGTACGAGCGGTATGCCGAGCGCCAGGGATGGCGCGTCGAGCCCCTGGAGAGCTCTTCCTCGGGACCCGGCGGCTTCAAGGAGGTCACCTTCTCAGTGAAGGGCAACGGCGCCTATTCGCGCTTCAAGCATGAGGCCGGGTCCCATCGGGTGCAGCGGGTCCCCAAGACGGAGTCGTCCGGTCGCATCCATACCTCCGTGGCAACCGTGGCGGTGCTGCCGGAGGTCGAGGAGGTGGAGGTGGACCTCAGCCCGGACGACCTGGAGGTGGACGTGTTCCGCTCCAGCGGCCCGGGGGGCCAGTCGGTCAACACCACCGACTCGGCGGTTCGCATCACCCACCTCCCCACCGGCACCGTGGTGAGCTGCCAGGACGAGAAGTCCCAGCTCCAGAACAAGGAGAAGGCGATGCGCATCTTGCGGGCCCGCCTCTACCGCCGCCAGATGGACGAGCAGCTCGGGGAGATCGCCGAGAGCCGCCGCTCCCAGGTGGGGAGTGGGGAGCGGGCCGAGAAGATCCGCACCTACAACTTCCGCGAGAACCGGGTCACCGATCACCGGGTCAACCTGACCCTCAAGCGGCTGCACGAGATCCTCGAGGGAGATCTCGACGAGTTCGTGGAGGCGCTGATGGCCCAAGAGGAGGCCCGCCGTCTTGCCGGATGAGGCCTCCCCCCCTCCCCCTCTAGGGGATCTCCCTCGCCACGAAGCCGTGCGCCTGCGGGCGGCGGTCACCGGCCGGAGCCGGGCCGCCCTGGCGCTCGATCCCTCGCTCACTTCTGAGCAGGCCGGGCGCTTGGCGGAGTTGGTGCGCCGCCGGCTCGAGGGAGAGCCGTTGCAATACCTGGAGGCCACGGTGCAGTTCGGCCCCCTGGAGCTGGCCGCCGACCGACGGGCCCTCATCCCGCGCCCGGAGACCGAGCAGCTGTGGCAGATGGCGGTGGAGGCGCTCGGTGAGGCGGGACGGGACACGGTGATCGTCGACCTGTGCACCGGGAGTGGCAACGTGGCCCTGGCCCTCAAGCACAGCTTCCCCCAGGCGCGGGTGCTGGCCACCGACATCTCCAGTGAGGCCCTGTCGCTGGCCGAAGAGAACGCGGCTCGCACCGGCCTGGAGGTGGAGCTCTTGCAGGGTGACCTGTTCGGCCCGCTGCCCGGCAGCCTGCGGGGCCGCGTCGACCTGCTGGTGGCCAACCCACCTTACGTCTCCGAGAGCGAGATGGCCGCCTTGGCCCCCGAGGTTCGCCAGCACGAGCCCCGGGAGGCCCTGGTGGCCGGGCCGTCCGGCGACGAGATGCTGGCCCGCATCGCCGAGGATGCGGGCTGGTGGCTGGGCACTGGGGGCCACCTCTTCTGTGAGATCGCCGAGATGCGCGCCGAGCGGGCCCGGGAATTGTTCGCCTCCTGGGATGCCGAGATCCGCCCCGACCTGGCAGGCCGCTCGCGCATCGTGATGGCCCGCCCCAGGCCAGAGAGTCAGCCTTCCGTCGCCTCCGCATAGCGACGCTCGTCCACCACCAGGCGCCAGGAGCCGCCCTCCGGTGGCGCAGCACGGAAGTCTTCGAAGTCGAAGGTCAGTATGGGCAGGTCGTGCCGCTCGGCGTAGGCCATGATCGAGGAGTCCACCAGGCCCAGGTCCAGGTCGGCAAAGTGGGCGTCGATCTGCACCGCCCTTCGAAACAGGCCTGGGAGAGGTAGCCAAGGGAGTGCTCTCCGTTGGCCATGGCCGAAAGGAGCGAGCCCGCCGCCGCCCCGGCTCACCTTCGCTCTCAGCAACCGGTCGGCCTCCACCAACACCGGCTCGGGCACCACCAGGTCCCGCCCCAACCCTGTCAGCAGGGCGGATGCAAGGCCGTGTGCCCGATCCCCCCAATTGACTGCGGCCACCTTATCCTAGGATGCGGCAAACGATGCTCGAGGAGGAACTCGCGGCCCTCCAAGCGGGCCTGGTGGTGGGGGTGCCCACCGACACCGTGTACGGGTTGGCGGCCGATCCGTGGCGGAGGGATGCGCTGGAGCGGCTCTTTCGGCTAAAGGGACGCCCCGCGGAGCGGCCCGTGGCGCTGCTGGTGGCCTCGCTCGACCAGGCCCGCAGCTTGGGCGGGCTGTTCGCGCTGGCAGAGAGCTTGGCGGCCCGCTGGTGGCCGGGCCCGCTCACCCTGGTGGTGCCCCGCCGAGCAAGCCTGCCCAAGTGGCTGGGAGACCCCAAGCGTCGCAGCATTGGCTTGCGCATGCCCGACCATCCCGAGGCGCTCCGACTTCTGGAGGCGGCCGGGCCCCTGGCGGTGACCAGTGCCAATCGGAGCGGCGAGACGGCGGTGCTCTCCGACGAGGAGGCGCGGGCGCTCTTCGGGAGCGAGGTGTCCGCCTATCTGCCCGGCAAGGCGTCGGGCGGGGAGGCTTCTACGGTGCTCGACCTGACCGTGACGCCGCCCCACGTGGTGCGTCGCGGCCCGGTGTCGATCTAGAGGTCCTGAGCGGCTTCACCTCGCCGAGTCCTCACGTCGGGAGCAGGCATGTGACCGCCCCCGGAGCGTCTGGCGGGAGGAGCGAGACAAGCCCCCTATCGAGATGCAGCAGTCGAGCACGGAACACCTGCTCGAGATGAGCTGGCCAGGATTGGCAGGAAGGTAGGAACTAGGATTCGGGCGCCGGAAGGAAGGCCGACATGACCGATCCTCGGCCTCTGCAGGAGGTCGATCCCCAGGTGGCTGAGTTGATCCGCGCCGACGTGGAGCGCCAGCGCACCCACGTCCAGCTCATCGCCTCGGAGAACTTCGCCTCGCGGGCGGTGCTGGAGGCCACCGGCTCGGTCCTCACCAACAAGTACGCCGAAGGCTTGCCCGGCAAGCGTTACTACCAGGGATGCGAGGTCATCGACCGCGCCGAGGACCTGGCCCGGGAGCGGGTGAAGGAGCTCTTCGGAGCCGAGCATGCCAACGTGCAACCCCATAGCGGGGCGCAAGCCAACATGGCCGCCTACTTCGCCTTCTTGGAGCCGGGTGACACGGTGCTGGGCATGCGCCTCGACCAGGGGGGCCACCTCACGCACGGGTCCCCAGTGAACTTCTCGGGCAAGCTGTTCAACTTCGTCTCCTATGGGGTGGACGCCGAGACCGAGCGGGTGGACATGGAGGACGTCCGACGCCTGGCCAGGGAGCACCGGCCGAAGATGATCGTGGCCGGTTACTCGGCCTACTCGCGGCTGCTCGACTGGGCGCAGTTCCGGGCCATCGCCGAGGAGGTGGAGGCCGTCTTCTTGGTGGATGCCGCTCACATCATCGGTCTCATCGCCGGTGGCGCCCATCCCAACCCGGTCCCCGACGCACACATCGTCACCGCCACCACCCACAAGGCGCTGCGGGGGCCCCGGGGCGGCCTGATCCTGTGCGAGGAGCGCTTCGCCCCGGATATCGACAAGGCGGTCTTTCCCAACGTCCAGGGTGGGCCCCTCGAGCACCAGATCGCCGCCAAGGCGGTCTGCTTCTGGGAGGCGGCGCAGCCCGCGTTCGCCGAGTACGCCCACCAGATCGTGCGCAACGCCCGGGCCCTAGCCCACAACCTGGAGGACAACGGGATGCGCATCGTCAGCGGGGGGACCGACAACCATCTGTTCCTGGTCGACCTGCGGAGCGTCGACGACGAGCTGAGCGGCCGGGAGGCCGCCTCGGTGCTGGATGCCGCCGGCATCACCTGCAACGCCAACGCCATCCCCTTCGATCCGCGCCCGCCCTACAAGGCGACCGGCATCCGCATCGGCACCCCGGCCGCCACCACCTGCGGGATGAAGGAGGAGCAGATGGTGGAGGTGGGGGAGCTGATGGCCTCGGCCCTGCGCAACCGTCGGGACGAAGCCGCCCTCAAGGAGATCGCCGCCGAGGCGGCCGACCTGATGGCCGAGTACCCTCCCTACCCCGACGACTTCCCCGGCCATGTCTGAACCAGGAAAGGGACGCTCTGCGGGGGCGGGCTGGCAACCCGCCCCTCCTTGGTATCTGGAGGAGAGCCGACTTGCGGTGCGGGCATTCCTCCCGTACATTGTGAATGCATTCACAAAGTCCGGGGAGGATCGGTGACAGGCGGCAACTTTCACAGGGAGGTAGGGCAGGCACTGGGTGAGGGTTGGGCGGCGACCAGCGCCTTCCTGGGTTCCTGGCTGTCTGGTTTCCTTCTCGGCTACCTTGCCGATCGCTGGCTGGGCACCGACCCCTGGCTGGTGGTGGGAGGGACGGTGGCCGGGGCGACGATCGGCTTCTACCGGATGTATGTCTATGCCAAAGAGCAGACCCGCATTGGACGTTGAGGCAGGAATCGCAAAGAGCATCGCTCGGCGCGGTGTCCTGGTCGGCCCGGTGCTCGTCGCTCTCTTCTGGATGATGAGGGGGCAGGAGGGAGCAGTGGCGGCCGCAACAGGTGTGGCGATAGTGGCTGCCAACTTCCTAGCTGCCGGGGCCATCCTCTCCCTGGCCGCCCGAATCTCGCTCACCCTCTTCCAGGTGGCGGCGCTCTTCGGGTTCCTGCTGCGGTTGGGCCTGGTGATGGGGGCCATGGTCCTGATGGTGCAATGGGGCGATCTCGACCCGGTCGCCCTGGGCCTGGCGGCCGTGCTGGGCTACCTGGCGCTCCTGTCCTGGGAGGCAGCCGCCGTCTCCCGGCGGTCTCTCGATTTGGGAGGAGAGGTGGCTTGAAGCGGCCTCCCATCCACGCCCAAGAGCAGGAGGAGCTGGAGCTCATCGTCAGGCCAGAGAACGTGCTGGAGCTCTTCGAGTTCCCGGCGATCGTTCACGTCGGTCCCATTGGCTTGAGCCGCACCTTCTTCCTCATCCTGCTGGCCGCCTTGATCGTCGTCGCTGCGTTCTGGGCGGCGTATCGGAAGGGGCGGGTGGTTCCCACCAAGTTCCAGGCTTTCATGGAGAGCATCGTCGGTTTCGTGACAGACGACATCGCGATGGGGATCATCGGCCCCGAGGGACGACGGTACGCTCCCTACCTGCTCTCGCTGTTCACCTTCATCCTGGTCGGCAACCTCTTCGAGGTGACGCCGCTGATCAATTTCCCCATCACCTCCCGCATGGCGCTCCCCGGCTTCCTGGCCATCCTCACCTTCGTGATCTTCATCGGAGCGGGAATCGCCAAGCAAGGCCCCAAGTACTTCTGGCACGCGGTGGCCCCACCAGGGGTGCCGGTCCTGATGCTGCCGATCGTGGTGTTGATCGAGATCTTCTCGACGTTTTTCATCCGTCCCTTCAGCCTGGCTGTCCGGCTCTTCGCCAACATGGTTGCCGGGCATGCCATGCTCAGCCTGCTGCTGGCCAGCGCGGTGGTCTACATGATCGAGCGCCCCCTCATCTGGAAGGTAGCCTCGGTCTTCCCCCTCACCCTGGGTGTCGCCATTTACCTCTTCGAGGTCGTGGTGGCGATCCTGCAGGCCTACATCTTCACCCTCCTGGCGGCGGTTTACATCCAAACATCCCTTCATCCCGAGCACTAGCGAAACCGGAGCACTAGCGAAGGAGGAACCACCCAGATGGAAGCGATACAAGGAAGCCTGGCTCTGGTCGGATACGGCCTGGCCGCCATCGGGCCGGGCATCGGCATCGGCATCGTGGCCGGCAATGCCGTTCAGGCCATGGCTAGGCAGCCGGAGGCGGCCGGCATGATCCGCACCACCATGTTCTTGGGCATCGCCTTCACGGAGGCGCTGGCCCTGATCGGCTTCATCCTCTTCTTCCTGGCATGAGTGCGGCGACCTACTTCGGCAAGGCTCTGATGGCCGCCCAGGAGGCCGGCGAGGAGGCCGGTCGGGTAGGTCTCATCCTCCCGGAGCTCGAGGAGCTCATCGGCGGCATCCTGGCCTTCGCCATCGTTTTCTTCTTCATGTGGAAGTGGGCCTTCCCGGCCATCAACCGCATGCTCGAGGCCCGCCAGCAGGCCATCACCGGCCAGCTCGAGCAGGCGGAGAGCTCTCGGCAGGAAGCCGAGAGCCTGTTGGAGGACTACCGCCAGCAGCTGGCCAACGCTCGTGAGGAGGCCAACCGGATCATCGAGGAGGCTCGCCGCACCGCCGAGTCGCTGCGCCAGGACATGACGGCCAAGGCCGAAGAGGATGCGGAGGAGATCGTCGGCCGAGCCCGCGAGGAGGTGGTGGCCGAGCGGGAGCGGGCCATGCAGCAGCTGCGCGCCCAGATGGCCGAGCTCTCGCTGGACCTGGCCGAGAAGGTGGTGCAGAAGAGCATCGACCGGGAAGCGCAGCAGGACCTGGTGGATCGCTACCTGCGGGAGCTGGAGGAGATGGCCACCTAGATGGCCGACGACGAGCGCATCCTCGGCTACGCCACCGCCATCTTCGAGGTGGCCCGGGCGGAAGGGCGGCTGGAGGACGTCGAGGACGAGCTGTTCCGCATCGCCCGCACGGTGGAGGGCAACCCGCCGCTGCGGGATGCCCTCACCGACCCTCGCCTGCCGGTGGAGCGCAAGCAGGCCGTGCTGGGGGACCTCCTGGAAGGCAAGGCCTCACCCCTCACCCGGGCGCTCGTGTCCTTCGTGGTGGCCCTGGGCAGAGCCAACCACCTGTCGGAGATCGCCGATCAGATGGTGGAGCTGGCCAGCGCCGAGCGCAACCGGGTGGTGGCCGAGGTACGGTCTGCCATTCCGCTCGATGCCGCTACCATCCAGAAGCTGGAAGAAGGGCTCTCCAAGGCCACCGGCAAGCAGGTGGACGTGAAGCTGGTGGTGGACCCCTCCCTGATCGGGGGCATCGCCGCCCAGGTGGGCGACGTGGTGATCGACGGGTCGGTGCGCCACCGTCTGGACGAGCTGCGAGAGCGGTTCGACTCGGCCAAGGAGGGGGAGCGATGACAGCCCCTCGAGGCCCCCTCCCCGGCCCTCCCCCGCAAGCGGGGGAGGGAGAAGAGAACCTCTCCCCGGTCGAAAGGAGATCTCATGGCTGAACTGACCATCAACGTCGACGAGATCGCCGCCTCGCTGCGGCGCCACGTCGAGGGCTGGTCGCCCGACCTGGAAGCCGAGACGGTGGGCTACGTGGACTCGGTGGCAGACGGGGTGGCCCGGGTGGTGGGCCTTCCAGAGACGATGGCCAGCGAGCTCCTCGAGTTCCCCGGGGAACTGCTGGCGGTGGCCCTCAACCTGGAAGAGGAGTCCATTGGGGCGGTGGTGATGGGGGAGTACTCCCACGTCGAGGAGGGCGACCCGGTGCAGCGCACCGGGCGGGTGCTGTCGGTGCCGGTGGGCGACGCCTTGCTGGGGCGGGTGGTGGACTCGCTCGGTAACCCCGTGGACGGCAAAGGCTCCATCAACACCACCGAGACCCGCCTCTTGGAGGTCCAGGCCCCCTCCGTGGTTCAGCGCCAGCCGGTCAAGGAGCCGCTGCAGACGGGCATCAAGGCCATCGACTCGATGATCCCCATCGGGCGTGGCCAGCGGGAGCTGATCATCGGCGACCGCCAGACGGGCAAGACCGCCGTGGCCGTCGACACCATCATCAACCAGAAGGGCCAGGGGGTGAAGTGCATCTACGTGGCGGTAGGCCAAAAGGCATCCACCGTGGCGGAGGTGGTCGACGCCCTGGAGCGCTTCGGGGCCATGGAGTACACCGTGGTGGTCAACGCCCCCGCTTCGGCCCCGGCCGCCCTGCAGATGTACGCCCCGTATGCGGGGTCGGCCATGGGCCAGCACTGGATGTACAACGGCCAGCACGCCCTGGTGGTCTTCGACGACCTCTCCAAGCAGGCGGTGGCCTACCGGGAGATCTCGCTGCTGCTACGGCGGCCGCCCGGCCGGGAGGCCTACCCGGGCGACATCTTCTACTTGCACAGCCGCCTGCTGGAGCGCTGCGCCAAGCTTTCGGAAGACCTGGGAGGTGGGTCGCTCACCGGCCTGCCCATCGTGGAGACCAAGGCGGGGGACGTCTCTGCCTACATCCCCACCAACGTCATCTCGATCACCGACGGACAGATCTACCTGGAGACCGACCTCTTCTACCAGGGAGTGCGGCCGGCCATCAACGTGGGGACCTCGGTGTCCCGGGTGGGGGGCGACGCCCAGGTGCGGGCCATGCGCAAGGTGACCGGGCCCCTGCGCATCAACCTGGCCCAGTTCAGGGAGCTGGAGGCCTTCGCCGAGTTCGGCTCGGAGCTGGACAAGGCCAGCCAGGACCAGCTCGAGCTCGGCTATCGGGTGGTGGAGGTGCTCAAGCAGCGTCAGTACTCCCCGATGCCCGTGGAGGAGCAGGTGGTCTCCATCTACGCGGTCACCAAGGGCTTCATGGCAGGCGTTCCCGTTGACCAGGTCAAGCGCTTCGAGCGGGAGATGCTGGAGTTCGTCCGCACCCGCCATGGCGATATCCTGGCCCACATCGCCGAGACCGGCCAGCTCCCCGAGGAGGAGCACCTGGAGAAGGCGCTGCAGGACTTCCAGGACAGCTTCGTGGCGGAAGAGGAGTAGGGCCGTGCCGGGCGCCGAGTTGCGCCAGATCCGCCGCCGCATCCGCAGCGTGCAGTCCACCATGAAGATCACCAGGGCGATGGAGCTCATCGCTGCCTCCCGCATCCTGCGGGCGCAGCAGCGGGTGGAGGCTGCCCAGCCCTACGTGGAGAAGCTGCGGGAGGTGATCAGCAACGTGGCGGCAGCCACCGCTGGCCCCTCGCACCTGCTCCTCGAGCGCCGGGAGGTGCGGAGGGCCGGGCTGGTGGTGATCTCCTCCGACCGCGGCCTGGCCGGCGCCTACAACACCAACGTCCTGCGCCTGGCCGAGGTGGCGCTGCAGGAGCACCGCACCCAGGGCCAGGAGTACCGCCTGTACGCGGTGGGCAAGAAGGCCCAGGGCTACTTCCGCTACCGCGGCTATCAGATCGAGCGCTCCTTCCTGGGGGTGACCGACACGCCCGGCTACGGGGACGCCCGGGCCATCGCCGCCACGGTGCTCAACGACTTCGCCGAGGGGGCGGTGGACACGGTGGAGATCTGCTTCACCCGCTTTCTCTCGGCGCTCACGCAGACCCCGGTGCGGTGGGAGCTGCTGCCCATCACCCCGCCCGAGGATCTGCAAGAAGGGGACCGCCCGCCGGTGGCCTACGCCTACGAGCCCTCGCCGGAGCAGATCCTGGAGCGCCTGCTCCCTCGCTACGTCGAGGCCACCATCTTCGGGGTGCTGCTGGAGGCCTCCGCTTCCGAGCACGCCTCCCGGCGGCGGGCCATGAAGGCGGCCACCGAGAACGCCGAGGATCTCACAACGGTGCTGAGGCGCCAGGCCAACCAGGCCCGCCAGGCGGAGATCACCACCGAGATCTCCGAGATCGTGGGCGGGGCGGAGGCGCTGGTGCGAGGGTAGAGGCAAGCGAGGGAGGGAGAAGAAAGGAGACCGCATGCCAGAGCGAAGCACAGGACGGGTCGTCAACGTCGCCGGGCCGGTGGTGGACGCCGAGTTCCCCCAGGGGGGGCTGCCGGAGATCTACCACGCCCTCGAGATGGACATCGAACTGGGCGGGGAGACCGACACGGTGGTGGCGGAGGTGGCCCAGCACCTGGGAGAGAACCGGGTACGAGCCATCGCCATGAAGCCCACCGACGGCCTGGTGCGCGGGACCGGGGTGCGCGATACCGGCGCGCCCATCTCGGTGCCGGTAGGCCCCCAGGCCCTGGGCCACATCTTCAACGTGCTGGGCCAGACGCTCGACGTGCCGCCCGGCACCGTGGAGTTCGACCAGCGCTGGCCCATCCACCGCCCAGCTCCCAGGTTCGAGGACGTGGAGGCCCAGCGGGAGATGTTCGAGACCGGCATCAAGGTCATCGATCTGCTGGAGCCCTACGTGCAGGGCGGCAAGATCGGCATGTTCGGGGGTGCGGGGGTGGGCAAGACGATCATCATCACGGAGATGATCCACCGGGTGGCCACCGAGCACGGCGGTGTCTCGGTGTTCGCCGGGGTGGGGGAGCGCACGCGGGAAGGGAACGACCTCTTCCTGGAGATGACCGAGTCCGGGGTCATCGAGAAGGCGGCCCTGGTATTCGGGCAGATGGACGAGCCGCCCGGCGTTCGGCTGCGGGTGGGGCTCTCTGCCCTCACCATGGCCGAGTACTTCCGCGACGTGGAGCACCAGGACGTGCTGCTGTTCATCGACAACATCTTCCGCTTCTCCCAGGCGGGCTCCGAGGTCTCCACCCTGCTGGGCCGCATGCCCTCGGCGGTGGGCTATCAGCCGACGCTGGCCGACGAGATGGGGGCGCTGCAGGAGCGCATCACCTCCCTGCGGGGGCGATCGATCACTTCGCTGCAGGCCATCTACGTGCCGGCCGATGACATCACCGACCCGGCGCCCCACACCACCTTCGCCCACCTCGACGCCACGACCGTGCTCTCGCGGGCGCTGACCCAGCAGGGGATCTACCCGGCGGTGGACCCGCTCGACTCCACCAGCCGCATCCTCGACCCCCGCATCGTCGGAGAGGAGCACTACGAGGCAGCCCGAGCCGTGCAGCAGGTCCTGCAGCGCTACAAGGACCTGCAGGACATCATCGCCATCCTGGGGATCGAGGAGCTGTCGGAGGAGGACCGCCTGATCGTGGGGCGGGCGCGGCGCATCCAGCGCTTCTTGTCCCAGCCGTTCTTCGTGGCCGAGCGCTTCACCGGCTTCGAGGGCAAGTACGTGCCGCTCGAGGAGACCATCCGGGGCTTCAAGATGCTGGTGGATGGCGAGGTGGACCACCTGCCCGAGCAGGCCTTCTATATGGTGGGAGCCATCGAGGAGGCGGAGGAGAAGGCCAAGAAGCTGGAGGCCGAAGCCGCCTGAGGGAGCCGAATGAGCTTTCGGGTTGACGTGGTCTCGCCCGAGGGGGTGGTGTGGTCGGGCCAGGCCGAGTTCCTGCTGGCCACCACCACCGAAGGCGATATCGGCATCCTCACCGACCACGAGCCGCTCATGGCCGCCCTGGCCACCGGACCCGTGAAGGTGCGCAGCGACTCCCAGGAGGTGGTGATCGGCGTGCATGGCGGCTTTCTCCAGGTCCTCCACAACCAGGTAACGCTGCTCACCGACCGGGCCGAGATGGCCGAGGGTGACCTCGAGGCGGCCCGCCGCCTGGCAGAGGAGCTGGCCGAGCGGGAAGCCGGCGCCTTCGAGGGGCAAGAGGAGGAGGCCTCGTAGAGGGAGAAGGACGGACCGGCGGTTAGCACGCGCAACTCAAGAGGCGGTGGAGGGAGAGGGACCTCCACCCCCCGCTCAACATTCGGGAGGGGGCCCCCGGTAGGGGCGCTCTGCTGCGGTGGCCACCAGGTCGAGGGCCACCCCGCCCAGCTGGGCAGCGGCCCGCTCCCGCAGGATCCGCTCGACCCCCGGGCTCTCGGTGAAGCGGATCCAGATCCGCAAGCCCCCGCTCACCACGGAGACCAGCACCCGAGGCTCCAGGGCCTCGTCGGCCACCACTCCTTGGGCCAGCAGGCGGCGCCGCATGTCGGGAAGGAGCAGGGTACGGTCATTGGGCGTAGCGCTGAGGACGACCGGCCGCTCACCCGGGACCAGAGGGTGGCGCAGCAGGAGGCCGTCGAAGGTGGGGCCGAGCGGCTCGCCGAGCGATGCGGCGGCCAGGTCCTGCAACCATGCCCGGACCGAGAGGCCGACCGGGCCCTGGCTTTCGCAGCTCGGGAACGTCCCGTTCACACGGCCTTCTACCAGGTGCCGGCCGACCTCCCGGTCGCTGGGAGGGCGGAGCTCGAGGGCCAGCATCTCCCAGCTGGCCGCACCCTGCGAGAAGCCGAGCGGGATGCCGGCAGGCCCCTGGCAACGGGCGAACTCCTCGTCCTTCGACAGGACCACCACGCCAGGGCCTTCGGCGTGCACCTCCACGGACTCACCGCGCCGGTAGGCCAGCAGCAGGTCGTCGCATCTGTCGAGGGGAGGCACGCGCCCCGCCTCTCGCACCCACACCACCATGCCGTCGAGCACTCCGTAGTGCAGTTCGCCCAGGGTGAGCTCCTTGGGGTTGGAATCGTGGAACCCTGAGTCGGCCGAGGCGGAGAGCGACCAGCGCCGGTACTCGTCCCAGGCGAAACGGACGTAGCAAACGGCCGAGCCGGTGGCCCGGCAGGGGTTCCAGCTGATGCTGGAGTCGAAGACCGCCTCCTGCTCACCCTGATCTTGGTCCACCACCTTCCAGGTCAGCAGGAGCGGAGGCCAGGAGTCGAAGCGGTCGGGGAGCGCCGGAGCAGGAGGGAGGGTGGTGGGCGGCTCCTGGATGGCCGAGGGGGCTTCCACCGAACCGAAGACGGCCGCCGCCCCGAGCAGGGTCACGAGCAGCAGGCCAAGGGCGATGCGCCGGCCGGGCCGGTCTCCTTGCGTGGACGAGGCCGGCTGCAGGGCCGGAAGGCGGCCCTCGGGCCTCACTTCACCCCTTCACCGCCCCCATGGTGAAGCCTGTGATGAACCTCTCCAGGAAGAGGTTGAAGAGCAGGGCGACGGGGACCGCCACCAGCACCGCCGCCGCCTGGAGCGACTGCCAGAAGAACACGTCGCCGCGCACCAACTCGGTGGGCACGCCCACACTGATGGTCTTCACAGAGCTCGACTTGACGAAGGAGAGGGCATAGATGAACTCATGGGCCGACAGGGTGAAGGCGAAGACGACCACCGCCACGACGCCCGGGAACATCAGCGGCAGGACCGTGCGCACGACCGCCCCCACCCGGCTGTAGCCGTCCACCATGGCCTGCTCCTCGATGTCGCGCGGGATCCCCTTGAAGAACCCCATGAGCAGCCACACCGAGATGGGAATGGTGATGGTGGGATAGACCAGCACCAGCGACCACAGCGACTCCTGCAGGCCGAGGTTGGCGATGACCCGAGACATGGGAATGAAGAGCAGGGTGGGAGGGATCAGGTAGACGAGGAAGATGGCGATCCCCATCTGCTCGCCCCAGCGCATCCCCAGACGGGCGAGGCTATAGGCGGCCGGCAGGCTGATGACCAGGGTGATGACGACCACCGCCACCCCCACCAGCAGCGTGTTCTTGGCGAAGGTGGGGAAGCCGGTCTGAAAGAAGAGCAGCCTCAGGTGCTCGAGCGTGGGGGGCTGGTTCAACCAGAACGGGTTGTTGGCCTTGGTGTAGAGGTCCTGGTTCTGCTTGAACATCGTGATGAACCCCCACAGGAAGGGGAAGGCGGCCACGAATGCCGCCACCACGGCCGCTCCATAGAGGGCCACCCTCTTCCGCACCTTTCGGCGGCCGGCCGCCCGGCGCACCGCCGCCATGTCCTGGCCGGCGAAGGCGGGGCCCGCCACTTACAGCACCTCCCGCCGCCGCGCCATGCGGAGGATGAGGGCCGCCACCGCTACCAGGATGGGGAAGAGGAAGAGGGCGGTTGCGGCGCCGTGGGCAAGGTTGCCGCCGAAGATGCCCTTGAAGTAGGCCCAACTGGACAACACCTGGGTGCTGTTGCCGGGACCGCCCCGGGTGAGGACGAACACCACGCTGATGTCGGTGATGGTGAGGATCACCCCGAAGAGGACCGCCACGGCGATGATGGGGGCCATGAGGGGAATCGTCACCTCCCAGAGCTTTCGCCAGAAGCCCGCCCCATCCACGGCCACCGCCTCGTTGATTTCATTGGGGATGGCGGTCAGCCCGGCCATGATGATCACCGCCGCCAGGGGAACGATCCGCCAGGTGTGGACGGCGATGATCGAGGCCATGGCCAGGTGGGGCTTGCCCAGCCAGTACATGTTGGACTCGATAAGCCCCAGGTTGCGGAGGACCCAGTCGATGGGGCTGAAGATCGAGTCGAGGGTCCACAGCCAGGCGATGGCGGCCAGCGAGACCGGCGTGGTCCACGGGAGCAGGACCAGGAAGCGGACGAACCACTTCCCCTTGAAGTCGGTCACCAGCAGCATGGCCAGCGCCTTGGCCAGCACCACCACCAGGGCGTTGGAGATGAAGGTGAAGACGAAGGTGTTCTGTAGCGACTGGATGAAGACCGGGTCGCGGAAGAGCTGGCGGAAGGTCTGCAGCCCGACGATCTGGAAGTCGGGGTTGCCGATGCTGGCATTGCTGACCGAGTAGAGGAGGGCCAGCACGAAGGGGAAGCCCACCAGCGCCAGGATGTAGAGGACGGCCGGCAGGAGCATGACCGGGGCCAAGAAGCCTTCGTGGTCGAGCAGGTGGCGCCGCCGACGAGCCGCCACCCGGCGGGCCAGCAGCTCCGGGCGCAGGGCGGTCTGGTCGCTCATCGACGAGGCTCGCTCCGCTCGCCGCTGTCCTTGTCGAAGAACTTGAGGTCCTCGTCGGCCACCACGAACTCGTGGTCACGCCCGGTCTCGATGGGAAGGCTGATGGTGGAGGGCAGGCGGGAGATCACCTTGGTATCACCGTTCATGCCCGGCACCACGCCGTACAGGTAGCGGTCCGACCCCAGGTACTCGACGCGGTTGACGTGGAAGGTGAACGTCACCCCGTCGCCCGGTGCCACCTGCTTGGGGAGGAAGGCCTCCGGGCGAAAGCCCAGCAGGTGGTCGTGGCGCTCGAGCAGGTTCATGGGCGGGGAGCCGAGGAAGGTGGCCACGAACGTGTCGGCGGGGTCGCGGTAGACCTCCTCCGGCGTGCCGATCTGGCGCACCTTGCCGGCGTTCATCACCGCAATGCGGTCGCCCATGCCCATCGCCTCCACCTGGTCGTGCGTCACGTAGATGGTGGTGATGCCCACCCGGCGCTGGAAGTCGAGCAGGTCGTCGCGGGCGGCGGCGCGTAGCTTGGCGTCCAGGTTGGAGAGTGGCTCGTCGAGGAGGAACACGTTGGGCTCCCTCACCAGTGCCCGGGCCAACGCCACTCGCTGGCGCTCCCCTCCGGAGAGGTGGCGGGGACGCCGGCGCAGGTGGCGCTCGATGTCGAGCAGGCGAGCCGCCCACTCCACCTTCTCACGTCGCTGCTCCTTGTCCAGGCCTTCGGCCTTGAGCGGGAAGGCGATGTTGCGGAAGACGGTCATGTGCGGGTAGAGGGCGTAGCTCTGGAAGACCATGGCGATCTTGCGGGTCCGGGGCGGGAGGC
>JALYHC010000005.1 GCA_030776765.1 Actinomycetota bacterium
CTGCCACCTGCAGCTGGCCGACCGGGATCCCGAGCCTCTCTTGCAGCGGGCGGAGGACGCCGGGGTGGGGTGGGTGGTGTCGCCCGGCACCGACCTCGATTCCTCCCGTCGAAGCCTGGAGCTGGCCGCCCGCTTTCCCGGGCGTGTCCTCCCCACCGCCGGCGTGCACCCGCATGACGCCAAGCGCTGGGCGGAGGAACGCGACGGCATCGCCGAGATGGCCGCAACGGCAGCGGCGGTGGGGGAAACCGGCCTCGACTTCTACCGCAACCTGTCCCGTCCCGATGAGCAGGTGGCCGCCTTCGCCGACCAGCTGCGGCTGGCGGGGGAGCTCGACAAGCCGGTCATCGTGCACTGCCGGGATGCCTTCTCGGAGGTGTATCGCCTTCTCGAGGAGTGGGGCAGCGCCGGGCGGGCGGTGCTCCACTGCTGGACGGGCGGGCCGCGCTGGACGAGGCGCTTCGTCGACCTCGGGGTCAGCTTCTCGTACGCGGGGCCGCTGTGCTTCCCTACCGGCGACACCGTCCGCCGGGGAGCGGCCCAGGCGCCACCGGAGCGGACGATGGTGGAGACCGATACGCCCTATCTCTCCCCTCCTCCCCATCGTGATGAGCCCAATGAGCCGGCCCGCGTGGTGCTGGTGGGGGCCGCCCTGGCCGAGGTGTGGGGGGTGCCGGCGGAGGAGGTGGCCCGCCTCACCACCGCCCGCGCCGAGCAGGTCTTCGCCGTTGCCTGAGGCGGGTGGGCGCCGGGAGGTCGCGGAGCTCCTGCGGCGTTACGGCGTCACCCCCCGCCGATCGCTGGGCCAGCACTTCCTGGTGGACCCCAACCTGGTCGCCAAACTGGTGCGGTTGACCGAGGGCCAGCCGGGGGACAAGGTGCTGGAGGTGGGGGTCGGCACCGGGACGCTGACTCGGGCGCTGGCGGAGGCCGGGTACCAGGTGCGCGCTTACGAGGTGGACCACCGCCTCGGCCCGCTGCTCTCGGAGACCCTGGGAGACCTGCCCAACGTCGACCTGCGCTTCGAGGACGCCTTGGCCGCCGACTTGCCACATTCCCTGAGGGAAGGGCCGTGGACGATGGTGTCCAACCTCCCCTACAACGTGGGCACCCCCCTGCTGCTCACCCTGCTGATGGAGGCCCCACAGGTAGATCGGATGGTGGTGATGGTGCAGCGGGAGGTGGCCGAGCGCCTGGTCGCTTCGACCGGCACCCGCAACTACGGCGTCCCCAGCGTGGTGGCCCAGCTCTTTGCCGAGGTGCGAGCCGCCTTCCACGTGCCCCCTCAGGTCTTCCTGCCGCCCCCCAGGGTGGCGTCGACGGTGGTGGTGCTGCAGCGAAGCGGCCTGCCGGTGCCGGAGGCGGCCGGGCGGGCGGTGCAGATCGCCGCGACAGGCTTCCGGCAGCGGCGCAAGATGCTGCGCAGCTCGCTGCGGGGCGCCCTGGGGCACCTGGAGAGCGTGCTCTCTGGCGCAGGGGTGCCGCTCGAGGCTCGGGCCGAGGCTGTCTCGCCTCAGCAGTACCTGGAGATCGCCCGGGCGGAAGCTGCCCATGCGCGCTGAAGCGCGGGCCAAGGTCAACCTCTCGCTGCGCGTGCGGCCCCCGCGTGGTGGGCTCCACCCGCTGCTGTCGCTGGTGCTGTCGGTGGGCTGGTGGGACGGCCTGGAGATGGAAACGGCCGACGAGGACCTGCTCGACGCACGGGGAGCACCGGTCCCCCTGGGAGAGGCCAATCTGGTCTGGAAGGCCATCAGTCTCCTCCGTCGAGCGGGGGCGCAGCGCCCGGTGCAGGTGCGCCTCGACAAGCACATCCCCCAGGCGGCCGGCTTGGGGAGCGGCAGCGCCGACGCGGCTGCCGCCCTGGTGCTCTACGCCCGCCTCACCGGCTTCCCCGAGCACCGGCTCAGGCCCCTGGCCGAGCAGGTGGGGGCCGACGTGCCCTTCTGCTTGGAAGGGGGTTTCATGCGCATGGAGGGCTACGGAGAGCAGCTGACACCCTTGGGCTACCTGCCCGACGACTGCTGGCTGGGAATCGTGGTCCCCCCCCTCGAGCTGCAGACGGCCGCCGTCTACCGGGCCTGGGACCGTCTGGAGGGCCCAAGCGGTCCGGCAGTGGCCGGACGCCATCTGCCTCCCTCGCTGCGAGCCCACGGCCCACTGGTCAACGACCTGTACCCGGCGGCGGTGGCACTGGCCCCGGAAGTGGATGATTGGCGGCTGGAGCTGGAGTCGCGCTGGGACCGCCCGGCGCTGCTCTCCGGGAGCGGTCCGGCTCTGTTCTCATTCTTCTCGGCCGAGGACGAGGCGGTCGCCGCCGTTCAGGTGGCGCCGCCCACCAGCCGCGCCCGCCGCCCGGCCCCTCCGGCGGCTCATGGAGTCGTCCTCCCCTAGCGGTACACTGAAGCGGCCGTCCGATCTTGGGGGGTGGTGTAAGTGGCAGCACGAGGGGTTTTGGTCCCCTAAGTACGGGTTCGAGTCCTGTCCCCCCAGCCGGTGGTGAAGCCGAACGACAGGAGGCATCAATGGCCGTCAAGGCGATCGTGCTGGCCGCCGGAGCGGGCACCCGCATGAAGTCGGACATGCCCAAGGTGCTGCACGAGGTGTGCGGCAAGCCTCTCATCCACTGGGTCCTGCGGGCGGTCGGCTCGGTGGAGCCGCAGCAGGTGATGGTGGTGCTCGGGCACGGTGAGGAGGCGGTGCGAGCGGCCCTGCCGGAGGGGGTGGACACCTGCCTACAGGACCAGCAGCTGGGGACCGGACACGCCACACAGACGGCCCTGGAGGCGATGGAGGAGGTGGCGGGACACACCATCCTGGTGGTCCCCGGAGATGCCCCGCTGCTGGACGGGGAGACCCTCGCCCACCTCTTGGCAACTCATCGCAACATCGGGGCGGCGGTGTCGGTGCTCACCGCTCAGATCGCCGATCCGAGTGGCTACGGGAGGGTCCTGCGGGACGGCTGGGACAGGATGTGCGGGATCGTGGAGCACAAGGACGCCACACTCACCCAGCTGCAGATCGGCGAGGTGAACGCCGGCGTGTACGCCTTCGCCGGGGAGCTGCTCGCCAAGGCGCTGGCTCGCCTGGAGAAGAACAACGCCCAGGGCGAGTACTACCTGACAGACGTGGTGGCCATCTTGGGCGAGGACGGCCACCAGCTCAACGCCTTGAAGACCGAGGCCGAGGAGGTGGTGGGTGTCAACAGCCCCGACCAGCTGGCCGAGGCGGGGCGGCTGATTCGGCGGCGCATCAACGCCCGCTGGATGCGGGCCGGCGTGTGGATGCTGGACCCGGAGCGGGTCTACCTGGACGCCGACGTCCGCCTGGAGCGGGGGGTGCGCCTCTACCCGGACGTCTACCTGGAGGGTGCCACCGCGGTAGGCGAGGGTGCCGAGTTGGGCCCCGACGTGTATGCCCGGGACTCCCGCATCGGGCAGCAGTCGCGGGTGTGGTACTCGGTTCTGCGGGAGGCCGAGGTGGGCGCCCAGGCCGAGGTGGGGCCCTTCGCCAGCCTGCGGCCCGGCACCCGGCTGGGCGATCGCTCCAAGGCCGGTACCTTCGTGGAGATGAAGAACAGCCAGGTGGGGGAGGGCTCCAAGGTTCCCCACCTCAGCTACCTGGGCGACGCCCAGGTGGGCCGGGAAGCCAACATCGGGGCGGGGACCATTACCGCCAACTATGACGGCTTCCAAAAGCACCAGACGGTGGTCGGGGACCGGGCCTTCATCGGCTCCGACACCATGCTGGTGGCCCCGGTGCGGGTAGGCGACGAGGCGGTGACCGGTGCCGGCTCGGTCATCACCGAGGACGTCAGCCCCGGGGCGCTGGGCATCGAACGCTCTTCCCAGCGGGAGGTGCCCGGCTACGCTTCTCGCAGGCGGGAGCGGCGCAAGGCGTCCCCAGAGGAGGAGTGATGGAGCGGGTGGGCCGCAAGCGGATGATGCTCTTCTCCGGTTCGGCCAACCCAGAGCTGGCCCAGGAGGTGGCCGACCTCTTGGGAGTGCGCCTGAGCGGGGTGGAGCTGTCGGAGTTCCCCGACAGCGAGATCTACGTGCGGTTCACCGAGAGCGTGCGGGGCTGCGACTGCTTCGTGATCCAGAGCCACTCCCGGCCGGTCAACTTCCACCTGATGGAGCAGCTCCTCATGGTGGACGCCCTCAAGCGGGCCTCCGCCAAGCTGATCACTGCCGTGGTCCCCTACTTCGGGTACGCCCGCCAGGACAAGAAGGTGATGCCCCGCGAGCCGATCTCGGCCCGGCTGATGGCCGACCTGTTCACGGCGGCGGGAGCCGACCGTATCGTGTCGGTCGACCTGCACGCCGGGCAGATCCAGGGGTTCTTCTCCGAGCCGTTCGACCACCTGACCGCCATTCCCCTGTTCGTCGATTACATCTCGCATGAGGTGGAGGGCCCGATCACGGTGGTCTCGCCCGACACCGGGAGGGTCAAGGTGGCCGAGAAGTACGCCCGCCACCTCGATGCCCCCATCGCCTTCGTGCACAAGCTGCGCCCCAGCGACCGCCACGGAGTGTCGGAGGCCCGGGAGGTGGTGGGCGAGGTGCAGGGTCGCCACACCGTCATCGTGGACGACATGATCACCACCGCCGGCACCGTCGCCAACGCCGCCGAGATGCTGCGCGAGCGGGGTGCCCAGACGGTGACCGTGGTGGCCACCCACGGAGTGCTCTCGCCTCCGGCGGTGGACCGCCTCAAGAACGCGCCCATCGAGGAGGTGGTGATCAGCAACACGCTGCCGGTGCCCGAGGAGGCACGGGACCTGGACAAGCTCACGGTGCTCTCGGTAGGCCCCATCGTGGCGGAGGCGCTGCAGGCCATCTTCATGGAGAGCTCGGTGAGCGAGCTCTTCCTGGGAGAGAACTTCTGATCTTCCTCCTCTTCTCCCTCCCCCATGGACTCGACCACCATCACCTTCCACACCGGTAACCGGGCGGCGGTGGTGGACATCACCGACAAGGTGGCCGGCTTCGTCTCGGGCAAGGGCGACGGGCTGCTGTCGGTGTTCGCCCTGCACGCCACCGCCGGCCTGGCGTTCATGGAGACCGGCTCGGGAAGCGAGGAGGACCTGCTGGGCCGCCTCGACGAGCTGCTGCCGAGGGACGATCGGTACCGCCACCGCCACGGTGCAGCCGGACACGGGGCCGACCACCTACTCCCGGCCCTCATCGCCCCCTCGCTGGTGATCCCGGTCGAGGGCGGGCGGCCGGTGCTGGGGACCTGGCAGGCGGTAGTCTTGGTCGACCTCAACCGGGACAACCCCGAGCGTCGGGTGCGGCTCAGCTTCCTACCCTCCTGATCCTCTTTCTTCTCGCTCCCCTCGTCTCCCTCCCCCTTGAGGGGGAGGGCTGGGGAGGGAGCTAGCATCACCGGCACCATGGAAGTCAACTTGAGCGCCGTGCCGCGACCTGCGCTGGGCTCGGCGGCCTCGCGGCGGCTTCGCCGCCAGGCCAAGGTGCCAGCCATCCTGTACGGGGGGGACCTGGACCCAGTGCCGGTGGCGGTGGAGTCCAACGACCTGGCATCAGTTCTGCACACCGAGGCCGGGCTCAACGTGCTCATCAACCTGGAGGTGGACGGCCAGAGCCACCTGACCCTGCCCAGGGCGGTCCAGCGTCACCCGGTCCGGGGCCAGATCGTCCACGTCGACTTCATCAAGATCTCCCTCACCGAGAAGGTGGAGGGCGAGATCCGGGTCGAGCTCGTCGGTGAGCCGGTGGCGGTCCGGGAGAGCGACGCAGTGGTTGAGCACCTGCGCATGGTGGTGCGGGTGGAGGCGCTTCCGCGCGACCTGCCGCCGCACATCGATGTAGATGTCAGCCAACTGGAGGTCGGTGACGTCCTGCGGGTGGCCGACCTTCCCCGGCTGGGGGGGGTGGCCTACCTGGACGACCCGGAAGAATCGGTGGCGACGGTGGCCATCCCTCGCCTGGAGGTGGAGGAGGTCGAGGTCGAAGAGGCCGAGGGCCTGGAGGTATCGCCCGAAGCGGAGGCGGCCGAGGAGCCCACCGAAGGAGAGGCGTAGCTCTCTTCTCCCTCCCCAGGGTTGGCTTTCTGATCTCCCTCCCCCGCTGGGGGAGGGTTGGGGTGGGGGTCTTAGGCTCTAAAGCGAAGTGAGTGCCTGGCTGATCGTGGGTCTGCGCAACCCAGGTCCCGACTACCAGGGCAGCCGCCACAACGTGGGGGCGGAAGTCGTCGAAGCGCTGGGCCGCAGGTGGGGTGTGAGCTTCGGCAGGGCGCCGGGACGGGTACGAGCTGAAGTGGCGGAGGCAAGGGCCGCCCACCGACGCGTGACGCTTGCCCTTCCCCGGGTCTTCATGAATGACTCAGGTACCGCGGTCGCACCACTGCTGCGCTACTACAAGCAACCGCCGGAGCGGCTGGTGCTGGTGCACGACGATATCGACCTGCCCTTCGGGCGCCTCCGGTTTCACCAGGGCAGGGGGACCGGCGGCCACCGCGGGGTGGACTCGGTGGCTCGAAGCTTGGGGAGCTTGGGCTTCTCCCGGCTCAAGGTCGGTGTGGGAAGGCCCCCCGGCTCGATGGACCCGGCCGATTTCGTGCTGCGGCGCTTCTCACAGGAGGAGCGCGCCGAGGTCGACCTCCTGGTGGAAGACGGTGCTGACGCCCTGGAGAGCTTGGTGCAGCAGGGGATGCAGGCCGCCGTGCAACGCGCCGGGGAGCGCAAGCCGAGCTGAGGGACTGCAAGGAAGGGGCGAGATCCACGAGAGAGTATCCCGCCCCTTCGTCTCCAGCGAAGAGTCTGGGAAGTGGCTATGCCGGGATGTCGAGAATGAGTCCGATGGTCTCTCGGATCTGAGCCAGAACGGCCAGACCTCTGTTCCGGACACCGTGTCGATGCATGGGGTAGCCTCGCTGGTGAGGAGGTGGAGTGAAGACCAGCGCGGTGGGCGCCCGGCTGGACGCGGGTCTCGTGTGCGGCTGGCTGATGGCCTTCGGCGAGGCGCTGGAGGAGCAGTGCGACTTCCTCACCCGCCTGGACGCCGCCATCGGGGACGCCGACCATGGCATCAACATGCGCCGAGGCCTCCGGGCGGTGCTGTCCACCTTGCAGCCAGCCTCCAGACTGCTTCCTGGCGAGCTGTTGCGGGAGGCCGGCAAGCGGCTGGTCTTCACCGTGGGAGGCGCCGCCGGGCCCCTCTACGGGACCGCCTTTCGCCGCCTAGGGGCCGCCCTTCCTTCCACCGAGGCCTTCGGAGCCTTCGAGCTGTCCGCCGGGCTGGCGGCCGCTCTGGCCGGCGTGCAGGAGCTGGGGGCCGCCGAGGAAGGTGACAAGACCATGGTCGACGCCCTCGCCCCTGCAGTGCGGGCATTGCAGGAGGGGCTGGCCATGGACAGGCCCCTCTCCGTGGCGGTCCGAGCGGCGGCCGGTGCGGCGCAGCAAGGCGTGGCGGCCACCATCCCTCTTCGAGCATTGAAGGGGCGAGCCTCCTACCTGGGTGAGCGCAGCGAGGGGCATCAGGATCCGGGAGCCACCTCCACCGCCCTGTTGCTGCGGGCGCTGAGCGACGTGGTGTCGGCGTGAGCACCGCCGGGAGATGATTCGCTCGGTCGACCGCGCCGTGCAGATCCTGCTGGTGCTGCAAGGGGCACGGCGGCTGGGGGTGACCGAGATCGCCGGGCGCCTGGGGCTGCCCAAGGCCACGGTGCACGGATTGCTCCGGACGCTGGCCGAGCGAGGCATGGTGGAGCAGGAGCCGCAGACCGGCAAGTACATGCTGGGTGCCGCGGTGCTGCGGATGGGCAACGTGTACCTGGACAACCACGAGTTGCGGGCCCGCAGCCTGCGGTGGGCGGACGGCCTGGCGGAGCGGACCGGGCACCCGGTGCGGGTAGGGGTGCTGCTCCTCTCCGACGTGGTAGTGGTGCACCACGCTTTTCGCCCCGATGGGACCACCCAAATCTGGGAGGTGGGGATCGCCATTCCCGCTCATGCCAGCTCACTGGGGAAGGCCATGCTGGCTTTTCGCCGGGACGACTTGCGGCGGCTGCTGGACGGGCCGCTGCGCCCCCTGACCGGCGGCACGATCATCGAGCCCGAGAGGCTCTCCAAGGAGCTCGAGGAAGTGCGCCGCCTGGGCGTCGCCACCGAGCGGGACGAGGCGGTGCTGGGGGAGTCGGGCATCGCCGGCACCGTCTTCGATGCTTCGGCAACCGCGGTGGGCGCCATCGGCGTGGTGGTGCCTTCCAGCCGGCTGGCCGAGGAGGACGAGGGCCTGCTGGCCGAGGCGGTCCGGGCTGCGGCGCGGGCGGTCTCCAAGGAGCTGGGCGCTCCAGCTTGGCCTCCTCGCCACGCCTAGGGCCCTTGACGTGCAGCTCCTGCCGGGTAGCATGAGTGCCGCGAACGGGGTTCGACACAGCCGAACATAGGTCTCGTCGATGTGGGGGAGGTAGATGAACGACGGCAGTGGATGGACCTGGCCCAGCTTCAGCCTCCCTCGTGGGCCCGGCCCGCCCTCGTCCCTTCTGACAGGTAGGTAACCGTCTCAGAGTGGGAGGAGAGTATGGCCGCGCTACGTGAGAGAAGTCTGTACGGGGAGCTGACCTCGGAGTTCTTCGCCACCTTCATCCTGATCCTGTTCGGCAACGGGGCGGTGGCGGTGGCGGTGTGGTCCGGGTCGTATGACCTGTGGGCGGTGTCCTTGATGTGGGCGCTGGCGGTGACCTTCGCCGTCTACGCCGGCGGTGCCGTCTCCGGGGCGCACATCAACCCGGCGGTGACCATCACCATGGCCGCCTTCACCGACTTCGAGTGGCGCAAGGTGCTGCCCTATTCGGGGGCCCAGATCCTGGGGGCCTTCGCTGGTTCGGCCGCCATCCACGCGGCCTTCGCCGGCATCCTGGGGGCCTTCGAGCAGGAACAGGGCATCACTCGGGGGGCGCCGGGGAGTCAGCTCTCCGCCATGGCCTACACCACCTACGCCCCCAACCCGGCCATTGTGGGGACCGACCAGGCCGCCTTCGCCCAGGTCTCCTACGTGCAGTGGTTCGTCTCCGAGGTGATCATCACCGCCTTGCTGCTCTTCGGGATCTACTTCCTGATCGAGGCGCTCAACGAGGCCCGGCCGCTGGCCAACCTGGCGCCCGTGTTCATCGGGCTGCTGGTGGGCGCCCTGGTTGCCTATGAGGCTCCCGTCTCCATGGCGGCCCTCAACCCGGCCCGCGACCTGGGGCCCCGGCTATGGGCGCTGGTGACCGGCTGGGGGACCGTCGCCTTCCCCGGGCCTCGCGCCGGGTTCTGGATCCCCACCGTCTCCACCATCATCGGTGGGCTGCTGGGGGGCCTGGTCTACCACCGCTTCTACAAGGTGATCTACCCGCAACCGGCCGAGCCGGGGCGGGTGCCTCCGGAGGTGCCGGGGGCGGCGGAGGTGTGAGGAACGCCACCCGTTCCCATAGGCCCTCCCCCCAACCCCCTCCCACAAGCGGGAGGGGGAGAAAGAGGTAGCAGATGAAGAAGCTGATCAATGATCCAGAGAACGTGGTGCGAGAGGAGTTGGAGGGAATCGCCAAGGCCCACCCCGACCTGGTGCGGGTGCACTTCGACCCCCACTACGTGGTGCGGGCCGATGCCCCCGTGCAGGGCAAGGTGGGCCTGGTCTCTGGGGGAGGCTCGGGACACGAGCCGATGCACGGGGGGTTCGTGGGCATGGGTATGCTCGACGCCGCCTGCCCAGGGGAGGTGTTCACCTCGCCCACTCCCGATCAGATGCAGGAGGCCACCAAGGCGGTGGATGGGGGCGCCGGGGTGCTGCACATCGTCAAGAACTACACCGGCGACGTGATGAACTTCGAGATGGCCGCCGACCTGGCCGGGGAGGAGGGCGGCATCGAGGTGGTGTCGGTGGTGATCGACGACGACGTGGCCGTGCAGGACAGCCTCTACACGGCCGGGCGCCGGGGGGTGGGGACCACGGTCCTGGCGGAGAAGATCTGCGGGGCGGCGGCCGAGGAGGGCCAGTCGCTCAAGGAGGTGGCCGACCTGTGCCGCAAGGTGAACGCCAACGGCCGCAGTATGGGCATGGCGCTCACCTCCTGCATCGTGCCCACCGCCGGCGAGCCCACCTTCGAGCTGGGCCCCGACGAGATGGAGATCGGCATCGGCATCCACGGCGAGCCCGGCAGGGAGCGCCAGCCCCTCGCCCCGGCGGCGGAGATCGTGGAGAGGCTGGCCACCCCCATCGTGGAGGACCTTCCCTTCCGGCAGGGTGACCAGGTGCTGGCCTTCGTCAACGGCATGGGGGGCACGCCCCTCATCGAGCTGTACGTGGTCTACAACGACGTGGCCAAGTTCCTCGAAGGGCGGGGCATCGGGATCCAGCGCAACCTGATCGGGCCCTATATCACCTCCCTCGAGATGGCGGGCTGCTCGATCACCCTTCTGAGGCTGGACGACGAGCTCACCCGCCTGTGGGACGCTCCGGTGCGCACCCCCGGCCTACGGTGGGGTGCATGAGGTGGGAGATGGAGGGCTCTCCCTGGAGGAGGTGCGGGCCTGGGTGGAGGCCATGGCCGGCGCGATCACCGAGAACCGCCAATACCTGACCAAACTGGATTCCGCCATCGGGGACGCCGACCACGGCATCAATCTCGACCGGGGCTTTCGCGCCGCCCTGGAGAAGCTGGAGGCCTCGGAGCCCTCCGACATCGGGGCCCTGCTGAAGACGCTGGGGATGGCGCTGGTCTCCAAGGTGGGCGGGGCGGGCGGCCCGCTCTACGGCACGCTGTTCATGCAGATGGGGTCGGCCGCCGCCGGCAAGCAGTCCCTGGGCCCCGAGGAGTGGGCGGCGGCCCTGGAGGCGGGCGTGCAGGGGGTCATCGCCCGCGGCAAGGCGGAGCCGGGGGACAAGACCATGGTGGACGCCCTATTGCCCGCCATAGAGGCACTGAAGGAGGCCTTGGCCGAGGGCGAGCCGTTCGCCGAGGCGCTGCGGAGGGCGGAGGGGGCCGCCGAGGAGGGCATGAAGGCCACCATCCCCATGGTGGCTCGCAAGGGGCGGGCCAGCTATCTGGGCGAGCGCAGCGCCGGCCACCAGGACCCGGGGGCCACCTCGTCCCATCTGCTGGTCAAGACGGCCGCCCGGCAGTGGGCCGATTCGAGTTGAGCCGAGAGGAGGCATCGATGGCAAGGTACGTAGCGGCGATCGACCAGGGGACCACCAGCACCCGCTTCATGGTCTTCGACCATGCAGGACAGGTGGTCTGCCTCGCCCAGAAGGAGCACGAGCAGATCTACCCGCGGCCCGGTTGGGTGGAGCACGACGCCCTGGAGATCTGGCAGCGGACCCAGGAGGTGGTGCGGGAGGGCCTCGGGGAGAGCGGCATCGCCGCCTCCGACCTGGAGGCGGTGGGCATCACGAACCAGCGGGAGACCACTCTGGTGTGGGAGGCGGCCACCGGGCGCCCGGTGAGCCATGCCATCGTGTGGCAGGACACCCGCACCGACAAGATCTGCGACCGCCTGGCTGAGGAGGGCGGCCAGGACCGCTTCCGGGACAAGACCGGCTTGCCGCTGGCCACCTACTTCTCGGGCCCCAAGGTGCAGTGGATCCTCGACAACGTGGACGGCGTGCGCCAGAGGGCCGAGTCGGGCGAGGTGCTGTTCGGCAACATCGACACCTGGGTGATCTGGAACCTCACCGGCGGCCCTCGGGGCGGCCGCCACGTCACCGACGTCACCAATGCCAGCCGCACCCTGCTCATGGACCTGGAGACCCTCGACTGGGACGACCAGATCGTGTCGGCGATGGGCATCCCCCGGGCCATGCTGCCCGAGATCCGCTCATCGGCCGAGGTGTACGGGGAAGCGACCGGCGACCTGGCCGGCATCCCGGTGGCCGGCGACCTGGGCGACCAGCAGGCGGCACTGTTCGGGCAGACCTGCTACTCGGTGGGCGAGGCCAAGAACACCTACGGCACGGGGAACTTCCTGCTGCTCAACACCGGCAACGAGGCGGTGCCCTCCAAGAGCGGGCTGATCACCTCGGTCGCCTACCAGATCGGCGACCGCCCGGCCGTCTACTGCCTGGAGGGCTCCATCGCCATCACTGGGGCGCTGGTGCAGTGGCTGCGGGACAATCTGGGCCTCATCGAGGAGTCGGCCCAGGTGGAGGAGCTGGCCGCCACCGTGGAGGACAACGGCGGGGTCTACTTCGTGCCGGCCTTCTCGGGGCTGTTCGCCCCGTACTGGAAGTCCAACGCCCGGGGGGTGATCGCCGGGCTCACCCGCTACGTGAACAAGGGCCACATCGCCCGGGCGGCCCTGGAGGCGACCGCCTGGCAGTCCAAGGAGGTGGCGGACGCCATGAACGCCGACTCCGGGGTGGACCTCACCTCCCTAAAGGTGGACGGTGGGATGGTGCGCAACGAGCTGCTCATGCAGTTCCAAGCCGACGTGCTGGGAGTGCCGGTGATCCGCCCCCAGGTGTCGGAGACCACCTCACTGGGAGCCGCCTACGCGGCCGGCTTGGCGGTGGGATTCTGGCAGGAGGTCGAGGACCTGCGCGAGAACTGGAGCCAGGACAAGGAGTGGAGGCCGCAGATGGACCCCGAGGCTCGGGAGGAGCAGTACGGCTTCTGGAAGAAGGCGGTCAACCGCACCTTCGACTGGCTGTAGTTCTTCTCCCTTACTCCTCTCCCTTAGGGGAGGGGGTCTGGAGGGCCCTTCCCATGGTCGGCATCGTCATCGTCTCGCACAGCCACCTGCTGGCCCGAGGGGTGGAGGAGCTGGTGCGCGGCATGGCCCACGAAAAGGTTCCCCTGGCCGCCGTGGGGGGCCTCGACGAGCCCGACCACCCGCTGGGGACCGACGCCGTGGCGGTCCGTGAGGCCATCGAGCGGGTCTCCTCCGGCGACGGCGTCTTGGTCCTCATGGACCTGGGCAGCGCCGTGCTGTCGGCTGAGATGGCCCTCGACATGCTCCCCGAGTCCCAGCGCGAGCGCGTGCTGTTGTGCGAGGCTCCGCTGGTGGAAGGGGCCATGTCGGCGGCGGTCCAGGCCGGCCTGGGTGCCGGCCTGGAAGAGGTGGCCGCCGAGGCGAGAGGCGCATTGGTCCCCAAGGCGGAGCATCTGGGGACGTCCGCTCCCTCCCCCTCGAGGGAGAGGGTTGGGGAGGGGGTGGCCGGGCAGTCCGTCACCCTCACCATCACCAACCCCCTCGGGCTGCACGCACGTCCGGCCGTCCGCTTCGTGGAGACGGTGGGCCGGTTCGACGCCCAGGTGTCGGTGCGCAACGTCACCACCGGGAAGGGGCCGGCCAAGGGCCGCAGCCTGAATGCCTTGGCCACCCTGGGGGTGCGGCAGGGGCACGAGATCGGCGTGGAGGCCCACGGGCCGCAGGCCAACGAGGTGCTCGAGGCGCTGGAGGCCCTGGCCGCCGAGGGCTTCGGCGAGGCGGAGCTCCGGGAGGCGGAGTTCCCTCCCC
>JALYHC010000006.1 GCA_030776765.1 Actinomycetota bacterium
CGTCGTCGCGCAGCTGCACCATGGACCGCCACCACGACCGGCGGATGTTCCGCTTGAGCTCCGTCCCCAGCGGCCCATAGTCCCAGGAGGACCGCAATCCCCCGTAGATCTCGGAGGAGGGGAAGACGAACCCGCGCCGCTTGGCCAAGTTGACGATCGTGTCGAGGGAGACGCTCATGGTGGAGGGAAGGATAGGGGGATGGCCCTGCGCCCAAACCCCACTCTTAGGCCATAGCCGCGCTCAGCGCGGCATTAGGGCTTACGTTCCCTGCTGGTCCCCCCGAAGCGGCGGCGGCGGCTCTGGTACTCGGCGAGGGAGGCGGTCAGGTCCTCTCGGCGGAAGTCGGGCCATAGGGTCTCGGTGAAGACCAGCTCGCTGTAGGCGGCCTGCCAGAGCAGAAAGTTGGAGAGGCGCAGCTCGCCGCTGGTACGAATCACCACGTCCGGGTCGGGCATGTGGGGGAGGTACAGGTGCTCGGCCAGCTGCTCGGGGCCCACCTCCTCGGGACTGATGGTCCCCTCGGCGACTCCCTGGGCAATGGCTCGGGCAGCGGTGGCGAGCTCGAGGCGGGACCCGTAGTTGAAGGCGAAGACCAGGTGCAGCTTGTCGTTGCCCTCGGAGAGCTTCTCGCTCTCCTCCATGCGCTGGCGATTGCGCCCCGGGATTCGTGGGTCGTCCACCGCCCCGATGAAGTACATGCGCACGCCCTTGTCAGCCAGCTCGTCGCGCCGGCGCAGCAGCAGGTCCTCGTTGAAGCTCATCAGGAACTCGACCTCGTCGTCGGGGCGCGTCCAGTTCTCCGTGGAGAAGGTGTAGACCGTCAGCCACTCCAGGCCCATCTCCAGGGCGCCTTCTACCGTGTCGAACAGGGCTTCTTCACCCGCCTGGTGCCCGGCGATGCGCGGCAGGCCTCGATGTCCGGCCCAGCGTCCGTTGCCGTCCATGATGATGGCCACGTGGCGGGGGATGCGGGCCGGGTCGAGCGGCAGCTCAGCCACCCAGCACCGTCAGGCTGGCCAGGCGCCGGTCCAGGTGGTACTCCAGGAAGCGTCGGGTGAGCCCGATGGCTTCTTTGGAGAGAGCCGGGTCTCCGGCGGGAAGCGCATCCAGGTCGGCGGCGGACAAGCATGCCAAGTACTCGGCCAGCCCGGCCCGCAGGCGGCTCCCGGACGGCTGGCAGCGGTTACACACCGCTCCGCCACTGGCCAGGCTGAAGCGCAGCAGCCCGTCCTCGGCTCCGCATCCGGCGCAGCGGTCCAGGGCCGGGCCCACTCCCACCACCTCCGCCACCTTGAGCAGAAAGGAGGTCACCAGGTCGGGATGGACTTCCGTCAGGTCGAGGGCGCGTAGGCCCCGCAGCAGCAGCAGGAAGAGGCGCAAGGCCGATTCCCCCTCCTGGCCGACGGCGTCGGCCGCCTCCACCATGGTGCCGGCGGCCATCACCCGGTCCAGATCGCCCCGCAGCCGGGGGAAGGCGTCGATCACCTCCGCCTGCGTGATGGTGTCGAGGTTGCGCCCTTCGTACACCACCAGGTCCACATGGCTGAAGGGCTCGAGCCGGCCACCAAACCTGCTCTTGGTCTTGCGCACGCCCTTGGCGACGGCACGCACCTTGCCGTGATTGGGACTGAGCAGCACCACCACGCGGTCGGCTTCGGCGAAGGGGAAGCTGCGAAGCACGATGCCCTGGTCGTGGCGAAGGGCCATGGGCCCATGGTACCGGTGGTCTGTTGAGCGACCGGCCAACGTCATGGCAAACTGTACGGCGTGTTGGGGATCCTGATGTGGGGTGGGGTGGTGCTGGCCGCGCTGGGCGCCCTGGCCGCCCTGGCCTTCTACACCACGGCCGGCAAGCCTCTCCCTCACCACATGATGGAGCGGGTGGCCTCCAACGCCCCCGAGCTGCGCCGCCAGGCAGCCGCCCTGGGTGGGCGCCCCGTGTGGAAGTTCGACCTGGGCATGGTGGTGGGTAGCACCATCGTTCTGCTGGGACTAGGCGTACGTGGGCCGACCCTTCACCTGACGGCGCTGGGAGCCTTCCTGGCCCTGCTCTCTCTCACCGGCCGCTTGCTGGTCCTGGGCGGCCGTCGGCGCCTGCACCAGATCGCCCAACTGAAGTAGCGCCGGTTTCGAGCCCTACGAGGCCGGTGAAGCCCCCACTCCAGAAGACACCAACACCACTCCCATGCGGGCCGGACCATGCACGCCCACCACCAACGTCTGCTCGATGTCGGCGGTTCGACTGGGCCCGGTCACCAACGTCACCGCGCTGGGCATCGCCCCCAGCTGGCGGGTGGCCCGGGCGAGGGCGGCCAGGTCGGGCAGCAGGTCCTCCTCCCAGAGCACGGCCAGGTGGGCGCTGGGCAGCAGTGAGACCAAGCGCGGTGACTGGGCGTCGGCCACCAGTACCGATGTGCCGGTGGAGGTCAGACCCCAGCGGGCGGTGGTCAAGCCCAGGTCGGCTGCCGCGGCCCGCTCCCGCAAGCCGGCGGGTGGCGCTTCCACACCAACGGTGGTGACCTCGATCTGGCAGGCCCGCAAGGCATCGATGGCCGGGGCCAGCGCCGGCTCTCCGGTCACCACCGCCCGACGCACGTCCCACTCGCCTGCCTGAGCTACCACCTGGTCGGGCCAGTCTCCCCGGGCCCCCCGACGAGCCCGGCCCCCGCCCGCCTCCAGCCGGGCCAGGAAGGCGTCCGGATCGGCTCCCCCGGTCCACGCCGGGACGGCCGGGGGTTCTGAAGGCGCCGGACTGGGCCGAAAGCGGGCCAGGAAGCCTTCCCGGTCCATCAGCGCTCTCGAAAGAAGCGGCTGGCCAGGGGAGGAAGGGTCCTGCCTCGCAGCCACCTGCCGAGAGGAAAGGGCGACCATCGCAGGCGCCCGCCCAACACCACTGGGCCCTGCAATCTGCGCAACCCTCGGAAGGTGCGATGGAAATCGCGGGGGGCGGCCAGCAAGGCACCGCTGCGGCCGGCCGCCCGGGCCAGCGGCGATCGTGGGGCATCGGCGCGCAGGTCGAGCAGCATCTGGGGGAGGTCGATCATCACCGGGCAGGCCTCCAGGCAAGCGCCACAGAGCGTGGAGGCATGCGCCAGCTCCCAGTCTCCGGGCCCACCGCGCAGCAACGGCGTGATCACCGCCCCGATGGGCCCCTGGTAGGGAGAGTGGTAGGCGTGCCCGCCGGTGGTGGTGTAGACGGGACAGACATTGAGGCAGGACCCGCAGCGGATGCAGGCCAGCACGTCCTGATAGCCGGTACCGGCCACGCGGCTGCGCCCGGCGTCCACCACCACGATGCAGAGCCGCTCCGGGCCGTCCATCTCCCCGGGACGCCGCGGGCCGGTCACCCATTGGAGGTAGGAGGTGGACCGCTGACCGGTGGCCGAGCGGGCCAGCATCTCCAGCACCACCGCCGCGTCGTCAAGGTCGGCCACCACCTTCTCGGCGCCCACGACCGCGATGTGCATGCGAGGCAGCGTCGCCACCATGCGGGCGTTCCCCTCGTTGGTGACCAGCACCACCGAGCCGGTCTCCGCTATGGCCAAGTTGGCGCCGCTGATGCCGACGTCGGCCCGCAAGAACTCGCCACGGAGGTGACGGCGGGCGAGCTCGGTGAGGGCCGGGATCTCGGGACCGGGATCGGTGCCGGTGCGGCCGGCGAAGAGCGCTCGCACCTGCTGGCGGGTCTTATGAACGGCGGGGGCGATGATGTGGCTGGGGGGCTCGTGAGCCCACTGCACGATCAGCTCGCCCAGGTCGGTCTCCACCACCTCCATCCCGGCCCCCTCCAGAGCCTCGTTGAGGTGGATCTCCTCGGAGAGCATCGACTTCGACTTCACCACCAGACGGGCCCCCACCTCGGTGGCCAATCCCACCACCAGGTCCACCGCCTCCCCAGCGGTGGTGGCCCAGAACATCTCTGCGCCGGCCTCCTCGGCAGCCTCGGTGAAGCGTTCCCACTGCTCGGGGAGCGTGGCCACCGCCCGGCGGCGGGCCCAAGCCGCCCGGCGCCGCAACCCCTGAGCGTCGGGCAGCTCGTTCCAGGCCCGCTCCCGCCCGTGGGTGAAACCCCCCGACGCTCCCCGCAAGGCCTGCTGGAGGTCGGGGTCGGCGAGGGCGTGACGAGCGCGGGACCGAAAGGAGCTCATCCGGCCAGCACCTCCGCCAGATGCAGAGTCTGCACGTCGGTCCCCTGCTGCTCGAAGCGTCCCCTGAGGTGCAGCAGGCATCCGGCGTCGGTGGAGACCAGGAGGTCGGCGTCGCCGAGCAGCTCCTTGCGCCTGTCGGCCAGAGCCACCGACACCTCCGGGTAGCGCAACGAGAAGAAGCCCCCGAAGCCACAACAGGTGGGGGGGAGTTGCCGCACCTCCAGGCCGGTCACCGAGTCCAGCAGCCGCAGCGGCTGCTCCTCCACTCCCAGGCCGCGGAGTCCGTGGCAGGCCGGATGATAGGCAACCCTCCCCTGCCGCTCCGCCCCCAAGTCGCTCACCCCCAGGACGTCGATCAGGTACTCGCTCAGCTCATAGGTGCGGGAGGCCACCTCCTCCACCATGGCCCGGCGGGGCGGCTCGACGGCCCTGGGGAACTGGTGTCGCACCATGGAGACGCAGGACCCCGAAGGGGAGACCACCGCCGCCGCCCTTCCGAAGGTCTCCAGCCATTGCTCGACGAAGTGACGCGCCGCCACCCGATCGCCGGCGTTCCAAGCAGGTTGACCGCAGCAGCTCTGCCCGACCGGGACGTCCACGGTGGCGCCGGCACGTTGCAGCACCCTGACGGTGGCCTCGCCGATCTGAGGGCGCAGGAGGTCCACCAGACAGGTCGTGAACAGCGAGACGCGGGGCCCGGGCACAGGCTCAGGTTACCGAGCGTTCCCGAAGAGACCCCCTCCCCGGCCCTTCTTCTTCAGGGGGTGAGTGGCGTCTGAATCGGCGAGAGTCAGGAGGGGGCCGCTCACCCCCCGAACCCCCCGGCCCCGCAAGCGGGGGCGGGAGAACGCCAAGCGGGGGCGGGAGAAGACTTCAGAACCCCAACCGGTCGAGGAGCTGGGGGTGGCGCTGCCAGTCCCTTTCCACCTTCACGCGCAGGTCGAGGAATACCTTGGTCCCGAAGATGGCTTCCAGCTCCCCCCGGGCCTCCGTCCCGGCCGCCCGCAGCAGGTCGCCGCCTCTGCCGATCACCATCCCCTTCTGGGAGCCCCGCTCCACCACCAGGTCGGCGGCCAGGTACAGGGCCCCGTTGGCCCGCTGCTGCATCTCCTGCAGCGATACCGTCAGCGAGTGGGGAAGCTCCTCGCGCAGGCGGGCCAGGAACTTCTCCCGCACGATCTCGGCGGCCAGCAGTTCGTCGGGCTGGTCGGTGCGGACGTCTGCCGGAAAGTACCGAGGACCCTCCGGCAGCCGCTCGGCAAGCTCGTCCGCCAGAGGCTGTAGTCCGCTGCGCTGGAGCCCGCTCACCGGCAGGTAGGCCTCGAAGTCGAAAGCCTCCGCCTCCACCAGGCGCTCGACGACCTGCTGTTTGGCGGCCAGGTCCACCTTGTTCACCGCCACCACCACAGGACTCTCGGCCTCCAGCAGACGGCCGGCGATCAAGCGGTCTCCGGGGCCCACCTTCTGGGTGGCATCGAGCACCAGCAGGACGACGTCGGCCTCCGCCAGGGTGCCATAGACCAGCCGATTGAGGCGCTCTCCGAGGGCCGTGCGGGGCTTGTGCAGGCCGGGGGTGTCAATGAAGACCAACTGCGCCTCGGCCAGGTTGAGCACGCCGCGAATGGCGTTGCGGGTGGTCTGTGGCCGGACTGAAGTGATGGAGACCTTGCTGCCTACCAGTGCGTTGACCAGGGTGGACTTGCCAACATTGGGCCGGCCCACCACGGGCACCAAGCCCGACCTCACCGCCGCTTGACTCGCACCCGGGCAACCCGGCGGCCCTGCACGCGGTCGGGAACGATCACCGTCTGGTCGAACTCGAAGGACTCGCCCTCCCGAGGAACCCTCCCCGCCAGGCCCAGCACCAACCCTCCCACAGTGTCCCAGTCGCCCTCCGGGAGCTCCACACCGAGCAGCTGGCCGAGCTGATCCACCGGCATGCGGGCATCCACCAAGTAGCTGCCGTCCCGCTGGGGGACGGCCATCGGCTCTTCCGTGTCGTACTCGTCGACGATCTCCCCTACCAGCTCCTCCAGCAGGTCTTCGATGGTCACCAAACCGGCCGTGCCGCCGAACTCATCCACCACCAGCGCCATGTGCACCTTGTTGGCCTGCATCTCGCGCAGCAGCCCGCCCACCCGCTTGGTCTCGGGCACGAAGTAGGGGGACCGCATGATGGCCATCACGGGCTTGGGATCCTCCTTGAGGTCCATGAGGCGCAGCAGGTCCTTGGCATAGACGATGCCGACGATGTCGTCCGGGCCCCCCTGGTGCACCGGCACACGGGAGAAGCCGTGGGCGATCACCACGTCGAGCGCCTGGTCGGTGTTGACCTCGGAGGGGACGGTGACCATATCGGTCCGGGGAACCATCACCTCGTGGACCACCGCGTCCGAGAACTCCAGCACCGACGAGATCAGCTCCCGCTCCTGGGAGTCGGCCTCCCCGGCGTCCTCTTCCTCGGCGCCCTGGTCCTCCTCCTCGATGAGATCGGTCGCCCTGCCTCCGAAGCGGATTGCCTGGTCCAGCAAGGGGGCCAGCCGGTAGGCCAGCCAGCGGGGCCGTATCCGCCCCCATTGCCTGGGAAGAACCTCGCCCAACAGGACCAGGACCAGCCCCAGTGCCACGAGGGCTGTCGCCAGCGGCCACCCGGCTGCCACCCTGCTCAGGGTCCAGGCAGCGGCCAGGCCGGCTGCCACCAGCAGCGCCGAGTGCACCATCGTCAGGGAAGGCTGGACCCGCAGGCGGTCCTCCAGCAGGTCGGCCACCAGGGCGGCCCGGTCATCTCCCTCGGCGGCGTCACGCAGGGCGTCGGCCCGTGGCGTCCCCACCAAAGAGGCCCCGGCGGCGCGCAGGGCGGCCGCCAAAACGAGCAGGACGAGGGCGACGGCCAGGGCGATGGACGGCGGCGTCACCGGCGCGCTGCCCGGGCGAGGAGCTGCCACTCCCGAGCCTCCATCTGCTCGGCCTCCTCGTCGTCTTGATGGTCGTAGCCAAGCAGGTGCAGGAGGCCGTGGACCACCACCAGAGCCATCTCCTGGTCGAAGCTGACCCCGGCCCTCCTGGCTTGGGCGCTCACCACCCGGGGTGCGACGATGACGTCCCCCAGATTGATGGGGGGGCCGTTGCCCGGCGGCAGGGGAGCCTCACCGGGCTCCAGGTCCTCCAGCGGGAAGGCGAGCACGTCGGTGGGGCCTTCCCGGCCCATGAAGCGCTGGTTGTACTGCGCCATCTGGTCCGGTTCGACGAAGATGAGGGCCGCCTCGGTGTCGGGAGGCAGGTTCTCTTCCTGAAGGACCATCTCCGCCAGCCGCCGCAGCGGCTCGGCTTCGAGCGGCTCCCCCTGCTCGTCGGCCATGAAGACGTTCACCTCCGGCGGCGCGGCTTGGCCGCGGCGGCGGCGGGCGCCTCGCCGTCGGGGGGCGCCTCGGCGCTCTCAGGAAGGGCACGCGGGCGCCGCGCCTCCGCCTCCAGCTCCTCCTGCGTCTCAGGGAAGTCCGGATAGGGGATGCGCTGGTGATAGTGACCGATGAGGGCGCCGGCGAAGGCCTCCTTCACCCTGCGAAGCTCGCCCAGCGACAGGGCGCTCTCGTCGAGTTGGTTGTCGGCCTGCTTCTCGCCAACTACCCGCTCGATCACCCGGTGGATGCTCTCCACGGTGGGCTCCTCGTTGAGCACCATGGCCCGGCAGGCGCTCTCAGCCGCATCGGCCAGCATGAGGATGGTCATCTCCTTGCTGCGCGGCTTGCGCCCCTGATGCCGGTAGCGGGAGGGATCGGCCTCCTGGCCGTACCGCTCCCGCGCCTTATGGTAGAAGTAGCGCATCAAGCCCGTTCCGTGATGGCACATCACCCCTTCGGCCACCTCTGAGGGGATGCGGTACTGTTCGGCCAGCCGCCCGCCGGCCTCCACGTGCTGGCGAATGATGGCGGCCGACTCCTCCGGGTGGAGCGAGTCGTGCGGATTGGAGCCGCCGAACTGGTTCTCGATGAAGAACCACGGATCCTCGGTCTTGCCGAGGTCGTGGTAGTAAGCGGCCGCCCGGGCCAGGAGGGGGTTGGCTCCGATAGCCCGAGCCGCCCCGTCGGCTAGGTTCCCCACCATCAAGGAGTGGTTGAAGGTGCCGAGGGCCTTCTCCTCGAGCAGCTGCAGCGCCGGGTGGTTGCGGTCGGTGAGGTCGAGCAGCGTCAGGGCGGTGGTGATGTCGAAGAGCGTCTCCAGGAAGGGCAGCAGCCCCATGGCCAGGAAGCCGGAGATGAGGGCGCTGACCACCCCCCAGGCGATCGCCTCGATCGCCACCTGTTGGCCCTGGAAGACCCAGGCGATGCTCCCCGCCATGGGCGCCAGCGCCAGACCGCTGTACCAGACCGCACGGCGCAGGTCGGCGCGGGAGGAGATGGCGGAGACGAAGGGTACCGGCACCAGGGGAGCCAGCAGGGCGAACAAGGAGTAGCCCAGCGCGCCGGAGGCGGCCTCGGGGTCAAAAGTGGCCAGGCCGGTGAGCGTCCCCACCGCCACCGCAGTGAGCACCGCCATACGGGCGTCGAAGAGGATGGCCGCCATGAAGCCAAAGGCGGCCGCCGGCACCAGGTACCCCAGGGATGGGGAACTGGGGACGAGCAGCACCGCCACCGCCCGGGCGGTGAGCGCCGAGAGCAGGATGAGCAGCCCGAACAGCATCACCCGCTTGGGACGCGCCCAGAAATCAGGCCGGAAGCGGGCCAGGTAGAAGGCAAGCACCGCCACCAGCACCGTCACCATGGCCAGCAGGGCGGCGGCCGAGAGGCCTCCGGGGGCCCGCAACAGACCGGCCTGCCGCAGGGCCTTGAGCTGCAGGGCCGAGACCGGCTCCCCCTCCGTCACGATCGGCTGACCGGCTATGAAAGTCTCCTCGACCTCCACCACCGCCTCCCGGGCTTCCTGGCGACGCTCCTCGGTGGCCGCCTCATCGGGCGTCTCGTTGGCCTGCAGGAAGGCGGAGACCACGTCGGCCGCCGCCTGGCGGGCCACCGCCTGGTCCACCGGGAAGTCGAAGGGGAGGAAGATGAAGGGTGGGCTGGCCAGCAGGTCGGACTGGACCTGGCTCAGCTCATTGGGGCGGATCCCCCCCTCGAGCAGCTCCTGGGCCACCTGCACCGCCTCGTCGCGCAGTCTCCCCACCCTCTCCGACCCATCCTCCGCATTGGCGAGCGCCACCACCGTCTCGATGGTGGAAGGGGCCACGGTGCGGAACTCGGCCTGCAGCACCGTGATCTGCTCCTCGACGGGTGGAGGCGGCAGCGTGGTGGAGGTAGTGGCGGAGCTGGAGGTGGTGGTCGCCCGCTGGTCGGCCGCCCCCCCGGCCGCCGTTGTGGGCGGCGGGGCGCCGGTGGTGGCCACAGTGGTGGCAGTGGTTGGCTCCGCTCCCGGCGGTCGAGCAACCTGGGTGGCGCGCTGGAAGAAGCGGTCGATGTCGCTGATCACCGCGTTGGTGGTGTCGGGGTTGGTGCTGTAGACGGTGGGGGTGTTGTTGTAGGCGAAAGTTCGGGCCTGCCCGGTGGCCTCCTCGTCGATCACCTCCATGTACTCGGGGGCGAAGAAGGTCTGCGATGCCTCGTCGCCCACCTCCAGGTCGATCTCCGGGGTGAGGCGGCCGATCAGCAGGGCAGCCCAGGTGAGCAGGATGGTGAGCAGGATGACGATCGCCCGCCCCAGCGCCGAGCCCAGCTCCACCCGGCTCACCGCCGCTCCTCGAACTGCCGGTACGCCTCGACGATGGCCGCCACGATCCGGTGGCGCACCACGTCCCGGGCGTCCAGCTCGACGAACGAGACTCCGGGGATGTCCCGCAACACCTCGTGCACCTGCCGCAGTCCCGAGCCCCGCCCGGCCGGGAGATCGACCTGGGTGACGTCCCCGGTGACCACCATCTTGGAGTTGAACCCCAAGCGAGTGAGGAACATCTTCATCTGCTCGGGAGAGGTGTTCTGAGCCTCGTCGAGGATCACGAAGGCGTCGTTGAGCGTGCGACCCCGCATGTAGGCCAGGGGGGCGATCTCGATGGTGCCCCGCTCCAGCAGCCGGTGGGTCTCCTCGGGTCCCAGCATCTCGTAGAGGGCGTCGTACAGCGGTCGCAGATAGGGGTCCACCTTGGCGGCCAGGTCGCCGGGAAGGAAGCCCAGGTGCTCGCCGGCCTCGACGGCCGGGCGGCTCAACAGAATGCGGCTCACCATGCCGGCCCGCAGGGCCTCCACGGCGACCGCCATGGCCAGGTAGGTCTTGCCGGTGCCGGCCGGTCCCACGGAGAAGACCAGGGTGTTCTCGCGCAACGACTCGATGTAGCGCCGCTGGCCCAGCGTCTTGGGGCGTACCACCCGGCCTCGTCCGACCGGGATGGCCTCGGAGAAGACCCCCGAGGGGCTGGGGACGTCCGTCTTCACCATGTCGATGACCCGCCTCACCTGGTCCCGGTCGAGCAGCTGGCCCTCCTGTACCAGGATGAGTAGCTCCTCGAGCACGGTGTGCACCTGCTCGGCCAGCTCGTCGGGGGCGGAGACCGTCACCTCGTTGCCCCGCGCCACGATGCGCGCTTCTGGGAAGGCTTGCTCGATGACCCTGAGGTAGCTGTCTCGCTCGCCGAGCAGCTCCAACATAAGGTGGTTACTGGGGACGCGTAAGGTGACCTCAGTGGGGGTTTGGAGCACGAGGTCCTCGCGGGGAGGTAGACATCAGTCCGGCAAAGTATACCGGGCGGCACCTGCTTCGACCCTGCTGCTCCTTGTCGGGGCTACCCCGGAGGCCAGCCCATGGGGCGGCCACCTACCAGGTGGAAGTGCAGGTGGGGGACCGCCTGGCCGCCCGAACCCCCCACGTTGGTGAGCAGCCGCCAGCCGTCCAGTCCCTCTTGGGCGGCGATCCGCCCGGCCAGCCCGAACAGCTCCCCCAACAGCTCACCGTCGTCCTCGCCCAGCTCGGCCGCCGAGCGGACGTGCTGCTTGGGGATCAAGAGCACGTGGACGGGAGCGACCGGGTCGATGTCGCGGAAGGCGAGCACCCGCCCTGATCGGCCCACCACATCGGCCCCCTGCTCCCCGGTGGCGATGCGGCAGAACAGGCAATCGGGGACATGGTTGTGCGGCGGCGTACTAGCCCCTCCCCATGTCAGCCCGGCACCGAGAGGGAAGGGCGGGTCATTCGGTGCTGGTCGTGGTCAGCCCGAGCTCGCCGAGGCGATCCGCCAGCTCTTGGGTGTTGGCCTCGAGGAGCACCGAGAGCAGGCGTAGGTCGTCGTTGCGGATGGTGAGCACCCGGCCGTTGAAGTCCTGGCGCATCATCTGGATGGCGCGCAAGAACTTCTCCAGCATGTCCACCTCTGGGCCGGTGGAGGACTCCAGGCGGTTGAGGTCGATGCGGACCCCTCCGGTCTGCACGCTGACGGAGGGCCCCGGGCGAGCCTCCTGCTGGGGAAGCATCTGGTCGACCGGGACGCCGTAGAAGCCGCCCAAACGCTGCAGCCGGGGCAGCGAGAGGCTGCGCTCGCCCCGCTCGTACGCCCCCAACACCGAAGCCTTGAACTCCTGGTTGGAGATGGCCTCCACCTCCTGCAGCGAGTAGCCCTTCTGCTTTCGGATGGCGCGAAGCCGTGACCCCACCGCCCGGTTGTAGCTTTCCGCCGTCATACCGCCTCCGCCTCATGTCAGCGTATCAGACCGGGTGCCCGCTCGGAAGAGGAATCGCGCTATGTGTGGTCGTTCGCCTCAGAGACGATTCAAGCGGTCGAGAGCCAGAACCGACCCGGCCAGCGCGGCGGTCTCGACCCGCAGGACCCGCTCTCCCACTCCCACCAGTGCGGCCCAGTCGGGGACCTCGGCGGCCGCCAATCCGCCCTCAGGGCCGACCGCCAGGATAACGTTCGCGGTCGCCGGAGGGGGCGGAGGAGCCCCTTTTTGTAGCACCCACAGCGGAGTTTCCAGCTCGTGCAAGGGGAGGGGCCCGCCGACCTCCAGGAGCCAGGCCCCTCGGCTCTGTTCCAAGGCCCCGCAGGCCCATGCGGCGGTGCGGTCGCCGCGGGGGACCCGGCCCTGGGTATGGCGGGAAGACAGCCAAAGCAGCCGGTCCACCCCCAGCTCGGCCGCCTTCTCTACCAGGAAGCGGGCCCGCTCGGCCGCCCGAGGAGGAGCCACCGCCAGGGTGAGTCGTGGAGCGGGAGCCGGCCGGCTCTCCTCGTCGCCGCGTACCACGCCGCCTGGGGCCAGGGTCCCTCGTCCCACCGTCCCGCAACCGTCGGTATAGGTCACCGGCTCCCCCTCGTCCATCCGCAGCACCCGGAGCAAGTGGTGGCGCTGCGTGTTCCCGAGCGCAAGGCGCTCGCCTTCCCACGGCGGTGGCAGGTAGAGATGGGGGACGTGAGCCACGTGCGGCTCTACCGGCCCCGGCCCCACTTCCGAGGTCGATCGACCGGCTCGCCGCGCTGCTCGGCATACGACCGCAGGGAGGCCTCCTCCTCCGAGGAGAGGCGGGTGGGCACCACCACTTCCACCTCCACCAGCAGGTCGCCCCGGCCCCGCCCTCCCAGACGGGGCACGCCCTTGGCGGGGACCCGCAGGACCGCGCCGGGTTGTGTCCCCCGCGGGATCTCCACCGATGCATCTCCACCCTCGAGGGTCGGTACCCCGACCCGGCCTCCCAGGGATGCCTGGGCGATGCCGATGGGGAGTCGGTAGCGCAGGTCGTCACCCTCGCGCACGAAGCGGTCGTCGGGGCGAACCCGCACCTCGATGTAGAGGTCGCCTGGTGAGGCTCCTCGCTCCCCCGACTCACCCTTGCCCGTCAGGCGCAAGCGGGCCCGGTCGGCGACGCCCGCAGGAATCTGGACCTCGAGCGAGCGGGTCCCCTCGGTGACGCCGGCCCCGCCGCATCCCCGGCAAGGAGAGGTGATCACCTCCCCCATGCCGTCACAGCGACCACAGGCAGTCACCGACATGAGCGAGCCCATGAAGCCCTGTCGTGTCACCCGCAGCGCCCCCGCACCGCCGCAGCGCCCGCACGTCTGCCGGCTGGAGCCCGGTGCAGCCCCGGAGCCGGCACAGGTCTCGCAGGTCACCGGGACCGTGAAGTCGATCTGGCGGGTGGTGCCGAAGGCCGCTTCGGCAAGGTCGACTTCCACGCCCAGCCCCACGTCCCTTCCCGGCCTGGCGGCGGCCCGGGGGCGAGTGAAGCGGCCTCCCATGCCTGCGCCTCCAAAGAACAGATCGATGAGGTCGTCGAACCCGGCGAAGCTGGAGAAGAGGTCGCCGACGCGCTCACCCCGGTCGTAGGCCTCCCTCCGGGCGGGGTTGGAGAGGACTTCGTACGCCTCGGCGGCGTCACGGAAGCGGGCCTCGGAGGACGGGTCCCCAGGATTGGCGTCGGGATGGTTCTCCCGCGCCATCTGGCGGAAGGCGCGCTTGACCTCGCTCTGGGAAGCCTGGCGACCGAGGCCGAGGATCCGGTAGTAATCCTTCATGTCGTATCAGAGTGCCATATAGACCAGGATGCCATATAGATGAGCAGCCGAGGTTCCCGCTTCAAGCGCCCAGGTTCTCGGCCAACCCCTCGCTCACCTCTTTTACAACGGAGATGGCGCGCCGGTAATCCATTCGCATGGGGCCGAGGACTCCCACTCGCCCCGTGGGGCGGCCGGCGACATCGTAGCTGGCAGCTACCACGGCCAGGTCGACCTTGTCGCGGACCGGCAGCTCCGATCCGATGCGAATGGTGGTCTCGGGGCCGGCCTCTTCGAGCAGGCGCAGCACCAGTGGTTGGCGTTCGAGCAGCTCCAAGATCCTGTGCAACTCGGCCAGGTCCTCCCACAGCGAGGCGAGCTGGCTGGTCCCGCCCAGGTAGACCTGGCGTGACACGTGCTCGGAACGGACGGCCACCTCCGCCACCGCCCGCACGATGCCGAACACCATGGGAGCCTCGTCCTCCGCCTCTTCGGCCGCGCCAGCGGCGGCGGCCAGGGTCTGCCCGGCCAACCTCTCGCCCAGGAAGCGCTCGGCCCCCTCCAGGGCCTGCGGAGTGATGGGGATGGCCATGCGGACCAGCTCCTGGCTCACCCGTCCGGCGTCGGTCACCAGCACCACCAGGAACACCTGTGAGCCGAGGTGAACCAGGTGCACTCCCCGCAGCGTCTCGCCGAGCAGGCCCGGGCCGAGCACCACGGCCGGATAGCGTGCCATCTCGGCCAGGAAGTCCGAGGTCTCTTGCAGGAGGCGGCCCAGCTCGAGATGCACGACAGAGAAGAACTGGTCGACTCTGGTACGAGCGGCCGAGCCGAGCCGCGACGGAGACAGATGATCAACGTAGTACCGGTAGCCCTTGGCGGTGGGGACGCGGCCTGCCGATGTGTGTGGCTGCTGGATGAAGCCTTCCCGCTCCAGGGCCACCAGCTCGTTGCGTATGGTGGCCGAGGAAACCGGCAGCCTGCTTCGATCGAGTACCGAGTGGGAGCTCACCGGTTCTCCCGTGCGAATGTGCTCGCCCACGAGCGCCCGCAACACTTCGGATTTCCGTTCGTCCAGCATGGCCGACTCGCCGTCCTTTACCCCCGTTGGCGCCCCCGCCGGCCCCGTTGTGGGCTCCCCTTACTTGGCTCTCTCGGGCCGGTTTACTTTCGCGATGTTAGCAGTCCCTTGTGTGGACTGCTAAGGCCCACCCTGGGTTGGGGAGGGGATCAGGGGGACGGTGTCGCCCGCAACGCCTCCATGAAGGCCTCTTGCGGCACCTCCACCTGGCCCACCATCTTCATTCGGCGCTTGCCGGCCTTCTGGGTCTCGAGCAGCTTCCGCTTGCGGGTCACGTCTCCGCCGTAGCACTTGGCCAGCACGTCCTTGCGCTTCGCCTTGACCGTTTCCCGAGCGATGATCCGGCTACCGATAGCTGCCTGGATGGGAACGTCGAACAGCTGCCGGGGAATGAGGTCCCGGAGTCGCTGCACCATCGTCCGCCCGTACTCGTAGGCCTTGTCCCGATGGGAGATGGCGGAGAAGGCGTCGACCGGTACACCGTTGAGCAGGAGATCCACCTTCACCAGGTCGGCGGCGCGGTAGCCGGCTCGCTCATAGTCCAGTGAGGCATAGCCCCTCGTGCGGGACTTGAGCTGGTCGAAGAAGTCGAGAATGACCTCCCCGAGCGGGATCCGATAGGTCAGCTCGACCCTTTCCGGGGAGAGGTACTGCATCTGCGCCATCTCTCCCCGCCGGCTCTGGGCCAGCTCCATCACCGTCCCCACATACTGCACGGGCGCCAGGATCATGGCCCGCACCACCGGCTCCTCGATGTGGTCGATGCGACTCGGGTCGGGCAGTTCCTGAGGGCTGCGGATCTCCAAGGCCGAGCCGTCGGTCCCCACCACCCGGTACGCCACCGAGGGAGCCGTGCTCACCAGATCGAGAGCGTACTCCCGCTCCAGGCGCTGGCGGACGATCTCCATGTGGAGGAGCCCCAAGAACCCGCAGCGAAAGCCGAAGCCCAGCGCTCGGGAGCTCTCCGGCTCGTACACCAAAGCGGTGTCGCTCAGCCGGAGCTTCTCGAGCGCCTCCCGCAGGCGCTCGAAGTCGTCCCCTTGGGCCGGGAAGAGCCCCGAGTACACCATCGGCTTGGGCTCCCGATAACCGGGGAGCGGCTCCCCCGCCGGCCGGTCGGCCCGCGTCACCGTGTCGCCCACCCGCACCCGATCGATCTCCTTGACACCGGTGATGAGGTAGCCGACCTCTCCCGGACCCAGTGAGGCCACCGGCAGCGCCTGGGGAGTCAACACTCCCACCTCGTCGACCACCTGGCGCTCACCGGTTGCCGTCAGCATCACCTGATCCTCCGTGCCGATCACCCCATCCACCACCCGCAGGTAGCAGACCACCCCCCGGTAGGGGTCGTAGTAGGAATCGAAGACCAGTGCTCGCAGGGGAGCGTCCCGATCGCCTCCCGGAGGAGGCACCCGGGCCACGATCTCCTCCAGCAGCCGGTCGACCCCCTGCCCGGTTTTTGCCGAGATGGCCAACACCTCCTCGGGCCCGACTCCCAGCACGCCCGCCAGCTCCTCCGCCACCCCCTCGGGGTCGGCAGCGGGCAGGTCGATCTTGTTCACCACCGGGATGATCTCCAGCCCGGCCTCCAGGGCCAGGTAGGCGTTGGCCAGCGTCTGTGCCTCCACCCCTTGTGCAGCATCCACCAGCAGGACGGCTCCTTCGCAAGCCGCCAGGCTGCGGGAGACTTCGTAGGTGAAATCGACGTGGCCCGGGGTATCGATCAGGTTGAGCACGTAAGAGACTCCGTCGGACCCTCGGTGTTGCAGGCGAACGGCCTGGGCCTTGATGGTGATCCCCCGCTCGCGCTCCAAGTCCATCGTGTCGAGGAACTGCTCGCGCATCTCCCGCTCGCTGATCGCCCCGGTGCGCTCCAGAAGCCGGTCGGCCAGGGTGGACTTGCCGTGGTCGATGTGGGCGACGATGGAGAAGTTGCGAATGGGAGAAGTCAACGAGGCTCCGGCGAGACGGAGCGCACATTGTATAATCCCCTCCCTCCCCCGCTTGCTGGGCCGCCGCGGGGCTCGGGGGAGGGTCTCCGATGATACGGGACGACATGGCCAACATTCGCTCACAGATCAAGCGCAACCGGCAGAACGAGGAGCGCCGCCTGCACAACAAGGCCATCCGCTCCGAGATGCGCACGCGAGCCAAGAAGGCCCTCCAGGCGGCCGAGGCGGGTCAGCGCGAGGAGGCGTTGGAGTTGCTTCGCCTGGCTCAAAAGCGCATCGACATGGCGAGCGCCCAGGGGATCTTGCATCGCAACACCGCCGCTCGCCGGAAATCGCAGCTCACCAAGCAGGTGGAGGGCCTGCTGGGCTGAGCTCCACCTGAGGAGCTACTCCCAGCTCCTCAGGTCCTCGATCACCGCTGCTTCCTCGGGGAGCGCGTCGACCACCTGCACCTCGGCATCGAACCGCAGCCCAGAGCGGATCTGCTCCTTGACCCGGGCGGCGAGCTCCTGCGGGACGGTGCCGGCGACGCCCACCACCTGGCAGCGCAGCAGGTCCCGGTGCTCGACCCGCTCGACGAGGAACCGGTACCCCTCGACCTGCGGGACCTGACCCATCACCACTTGCACCTGCCGGGGGTGCAGGAACATGCCCCTCACCTTGACGGCATCCCCCATCCTGCCCATCCAGCCCTTCAGGCGCGGAGCCGGGCGCCCGCAGGGGCAGGGGTCGAGGAGGAAGGCAGACAGGTCGCCGGTGCCCAGCCGCACCAGCGGATACTCGGGGTGGAAGAGGGTCGCCACCACCTGGCCCACGCTTCCGTCCCAGCGCGCCTCGCCGCTGTCGAGCTCGCACACCTCCACCAGCGCGTCGGTCGGTACGTGCAGGCCTTCCATCTGCTCACACTCGTAGCCGAGGTTGCCCAACTCGGCCGTCCCGTACCCCTGCAAGACGGTCTCCAGCCGCTTCCCCAGCCACTCCCGCAAAGAGGGAGGAAGCGGCTCTGCGGTCACGAAGGCCTTGCGGATGACCAGCTCGATCCCCGCACCCTCGGCCCTGTCCCAAAGCGCCTTCAGGTAGCTGGGCAAGCCCGTGTAGGCGCTGACCCCCAGGTCGGCGCAGGCCTGCACCTGCAGCTCCAGGTTGCCCACTCCTCCCGGCACCACCCGGCAACCCAGCACGCGCACCCCTTCCTCCAGCATGGCGCCCAGAGGCGAGAGGTGGTAGCCGGCCGCGTTGAGGACGATGTCGTTCTCATCGAAGCCGGCCGCCTGCAGGGCCGGAGCCCAGCGCCAGTGGTCGGCATGATCCAGCTCCGGCTCGTAGAGCGGGCCGGGAGACTGGAACACTCTGCGTACGGGGGCACGGGGCGCCAGCAGCCCCCCGAACGGGGGGAGCTTGCGTTGCAACTCCAACAGCTGGTCCTTGCTCAGCACCGGGAGCCGATCCAGTGAGGCGGCGTCCACTACCTCCTCGGGCTGCAGGCCGGCCCCCCGCAGCCGCTCGGCGAAGCTCTCCGTCAGCTGGGCGGCCCGGGGCACCATGCTGCGGATCGCCGAGTCAAAGCTTCGCCCGTACTGCTCCGGGGTCATGCTCGTTTCCCCCTCCCGCTTGCGGGAGGGGGCCAGGGGGAGGGCACCATTGGCAATGAAACGGTGATCACAGCCACCGCTTCCGGCGCTTGTAGTGCTTGACCTCCCGATAGCTCCTCCGGCCGCCGCTCTCGGTGAGCCCGAGGTAGAACTCTTGCACGTCAGGGTTCTCGGCCAGCTCGGCGGCCGGGCCCTCCAGGACGATGCGGCCGTTCTCCATGATGTAGCCGTGGTCGGCGATCTCCAGGGCCCGGCGAGCGTTCTGTTCCACCAGCAGGACGGTGGTGCCCAGCTCCCGGTTGAGGCGCTGCACGATCCCGAAGATCTCCCCCACCAGCAGGGGCGCCAGTCCCAGGGATGGCTCGTCGAGCATGAGGAGCTGAGGCCGGCCCATCAGGGCCCGCCCGATGGCCAGCATCTGCTGCTCCCCTCCCGAGAGGTAGCCGGCGTCTTGCGCCTGGCGGTCTCGCAGGGGCGGGAAGTACCCGTAGACCAGCTCGAGGTCGTCGTCGAGGCTGCCCTGACGAGCGTAGGCGCCCACCCTCAAGTTCTCCTGGACGGTGAGATGCTCGAAGACCCGTCGCCCTTCCATCACCAGGGAGATGCCCATGCGTACGATCTGGGCGGGGTCGCGGTGAGTGATCGGCTGTCCCCGGTAGGAGATGTCGCCGTCGGTGACCTCGCCGTCCTCCGAGGGCAGGAGTCCCGAGATGGCCTTCAAGGTGGTGGACTTGCCGGCCCCGTTGGAGCCCAGCAGGGCCACGATCCGGCCCTCAGGGACCTGCAACGACAGACCCCGGAGCACCAGGATCACCTCCTCGTAGATCACCTCGATGTTGTTGACCTCGAGGACCGCCATGTCTCCCTTCTTCAGGGGGTGAGCGGCGTTTGGATTCCGGGCGCTCACCATGAGCGGCGGCGCCCTACGGCGTCGTCACGTCGGCGAGCTGCACCCATTCACCGCCCTCCACCTGGAAGATGGGGGACCCCTCCATGCCGGCGTGGCTCTCGGCGCTGAACTCGATGGGCGAGCTCACGCCGGTCTCGAAGGCAGGCATCTCCTCCAGGGCGGCCTTGATGGCCGGGCCCGTCACCTCTTCCCCGGCCTCGACGGCCGTGGCGATGCCCTCCGCCATCACGGCCATCGTGTACCAGCCCTGCACGAAGTGGAGCCCCTCCTCCTCCACGTTGCGGCCCTGTTCCTCCAAGAACCCGGCCGGGTCGGCGAACCCGGACGCCTCCACTGAAGGGGGCGTCCAGGGCTGCACCCCTATGACGCCCTCGGCGGCGTCGCCCGCCAGGTCGATGAAGATCTCGTCCCCACACCAGTTGAGGCAGATCATCTGTACGTCGAGCCCCTGAGAGGCGATGTTCCCCGCCAGCTGGGCCGCCGGGCTGGAGACGTTCTGCACGATGATGTGGGTCGCTCCCTGCTGCTGCGCCTGGCTGAGCTCGCCCACGTAGTCGGTTGCCCCCGCCGGCATGGGGTAGGCCCGGTAGCCGATGTCGAGGCCGTTCTCCTCGATGTAGGCCTGGCCGTCGGCCACCGGGGAGAGCCCGAAGGGGCTGTCGTGGTGGAACACCGCCACCTCGGCATGACCGTCGAAGTTGTCGGAGATCCACTTGAGGGCGATGCGCATCTGGTCGGAGTAGGTGGCAGCGGCCACGAAGTTGTAGGGCGTCTCCTCGGGGTTGACCAGCTCCTCGGAGTAGGAGGCCGACATGAAGGGGACCTCGTCCGAGGTGACCCGGCCCCGCAGCGCCTCGGTGTCGCCGGTGCCCCAGCCTTGGACTGCCACCGCCCCTTGGGAGATGTACTGCGAGTAGAGCTGCTCGGCGATGGCCACGTCGTACTGGTAGTCCTGCCAGATCAGCTCGATGGGCCGTTCGCCCACCCCGCCCCGGGCGTTGATGGCCTCCACATAGGCGCGCACCCCCTCCGCGTAGGGGGTCCCTACGTCGGCGGTGGCGCCGCTCAGGTCGAAAAGCGCTCCCACCACCACCGGCTCGCCCTCGGCGCCGGCGGCCCCTTCCGCCGCGGTGGTACCGGCGGCGGTGCCGGGGGTCGTCTCTACCGGGGCTGCCTCGGTCCCCGGGGTCTCCACCTCCCCGCCTCCAGTGCCGCCGCCTCCACAGGCGGCCACCACCAGGGCCATTGCCGCCATCAGCGTCAGCCTGCTTCTCATCTCTGTCCTCCTCTCGTCGTCATGTCAGTACCGGAACGGCCACAATCGAACGTAGTCCTTCATGCGCTGCCAGATGCGCGCCAGCCCGCGAGGCTCGAAGATCAGGAACAGGATGATCACCAGGCCGAACACCCCTAGCTGGATAGCGGGCAGCTCGCGGGTGATGACCGGCAGGCTGGCCCTCATGGTACGGCCCAGCTGCTGGAGGTAGGCGGGCAGCACGAACATGAAGGCGGCCCCGTAGATGGAGCCGGCCACGCTGCCCAGGCCGCCCACGATGATCATCGCCAGGTAGAGGATGGAGACCTCCAAGGTGAAGCGCTCCCAGGTGACGATACTGCGGTAGTGGGCGGTGAGCGCCCCGGCCAGGCCGACGAAACCCGACGAGATGGCGAAGGCCAGCAGCTTGTAACGCCACACGTGCACCCCGATCACCTCGGCGGCGATGTCCTGGTCTCGGATGGCCACAAAGGCCCGGCCGATACCGGTGCGGAACAGGTTGGTGGCGGCCAGGGTGGCCAGCGCCGCAAGCACCAGGATCACCCAGTACCACCGGAAGTCCCCTCGCAGCGAGAAACCCAACAGTTCCGGCTGGGGGACCACCACTGAGCCCACGCCTCCGGTCACCGCCGTCCAGTTGCGCACCAGGAAGAGGATGATGAACTGCGAGGCCAAGGTGGCGATGGCCAGGTAGAGGCCCTTGAGCCGCAGGGCCGGCAGCCCGAAGAAGGCCCCCACCAGTGCCGTGAAGAGGATGGCCGCCACCACCGTCGCCCCGGTGGGCAGGCCCAGCCGGGTGACCAGCAGGCCGGACGTGTAGGCGCCTACCGCCAGGAAACCTCCCTGGCCCAGGCTGATCTGGCCGGTGAAGCCGGTGAGGATGTTGAGCCCGATGGCCCCGATGGCGGCCACGCCGATCTGGTTGATCACCGTCAGCCAGAAGGGGCTGGCCACGAAGGGCAGCACCAGCAAGGCAGCCACCACCAGCGCCAGCCGGACGTGCTCGGCCCGGGTGTGGCGCAGGGCCATCTGGCTGCGGTAGTCGGTGTGGAAGACTCCGGTGGCGGTGGCCAAGCTCACACCCTCTCGATCCGTTCCTGGCCGAACAACCCGTAGGGCTTCACCATCAGGATGAGCACCAGCACCACGAAGGGGATCACCTGCTGCAGGCCCCCACCCACGTAGCCGGCGGTGTAGGCGACCAGCAGGCCGATGATGGCGCCCCCAACCATCGTGCCGGGGATCGAGTCCAGCCCTCCCAGAATGACGACCGGGAAGACCACCAGGCCGAAGGCCGCCACCTCGCCGGAGACGCCGGTGATGTTGGCCAGTAGCAGTCCTCCGATCACCGCGCTCACCGCCGCCAGCGCCCAGGCCATGGCGAACACCCGGGGCACGCTGATGCCCATCGTCATGGCGGCCTGCTGGTCGTCGGCCACCGCCCGCATGGCGATCCCGTGCCGGGAGCGGCGGAAGAACAGCGAGAAGGCTGCCAGCGCCGCCACGGCCAGGACGATGGCCCAGACGCGGTTGAGAGGGACGATCGCCCCGGCGATGTGGGTGGTCCCGCGGGGCATGAAGGAGGGCATGCGCCGCGGGGTGGTGCCGAAGCGGATCTGCACCAGCGAGCCCAGCACGGCCGCCAGGCCGATGGTGACCATGATCACCGCGATGGCGCTCTCCCCCACCATGGGCCTCAGTACCAGGCGCTCGATGAGCAGCCCGAGGGCCACCGCCACCGCCAGCCCCACCAAGATGGCCAGCGCCCAGTGCAGCTCGTACAGCTCGATGGCCGCGTAGATGGCGTAGGCCCCGATGAGCAGGAACTCCCCCTGGGCGAAGTTGATCACCCCGGTGGCCTTGTAGATGACCACGAAGCCGAGGGCGGCCAGGGCGAGAATGGCCCCGTTGGCCAGCCCGGTCACCGTCAGCTGGACGAAGATGTCCATCAGCTGCTCCAGGCGTAACGGCGCCGATCGGCGGAGGGGGTGAAGTCGTCCATCGACATGATGCGCAGGCCGATCTCGCGCTGGGCGGTGCTCCCGTCCTGATAGGTGACGACCGTGGAAACCCTCACTTCGTCCACGTCCTCATAGAGCGCCTGGATGATCTGCCCGTAGCGCTGGGTGATGGTGCGCCGGCGCACCTTGCGGGTGCGGGTGACCTCCTCGTCGTCCGGGTCGAGCTGCTTGTGAAGGAGCACGAAGCGCCGCACGCGGGCGCCCTCGGGGAGATCCTGGTTGGCGCGGGCCACGTCCTCGGCCACCAGGTGGTAGATGGGCCTCTTCTGGGCCAGGTCGGTATAAGTGGTGTAGCCCAGGTGGTGCTGCTCGGCCCAAGTGCCCACCGTCTGGGCGTCGATGGTGACGATGGCGCTCACGTATGGCCAGTCCCCACCGAAGACCACCGCCTCTTCCACGTAGGGGCTGAACTTGAGCTTGTTCTCGATGAAGGCCGGGCTGAAGCGGGTCCCGTCGGGCATCTCCATGACGTCCTTGGCCCGGTCGATGACGATCAGCTGATCGTCGTCATCCAGGTAACCGGCATCGCCGGTATGCAGCCAGCCCTCCTCGTCGAGCGCCTCCCGGCTGGCCTCCGGGTTCTCGTAGTAGCCCTGGAACACCGCCGGAGAGCGCAGCAGGATCTCGCCGTCTTCGGCAATGCGAAGCTCGGTGCCGGGGATGGGCTTGCCTACGGTGGGGAACTTGATGTCGCCGTCTCGATGCATCACGGCGATGCCGCAGATCTCGGTCTGCCCGTAGATCTGCTTGAGGTTGACTCCGATGGCGTGATAGAAGCGGAACACGTCGGGGCCCAAGGGCGCGCCTCCCGTGTAAGCCCGCTGCAAGCGGGAGAGGCCGAGCTGGTCGCGCACCGGACGCAGCGCCACCCAGTCGGCCAGGCGCTGCAGCGCCCACAGCCCCGGCCCGGGGCGCCCGCCCCGCACCCGCGCCTCGGCGCTTCGCTCGCCGACCCGATAACCGAGCGAGAACACCCTGCGCTTGAGCCAGCCCGCCTCGCCGATCCGCACCTGCACCGAGGAGAGCATGCTCTCCCAGATACGGGGCGGGCTGAACATGACGTTGGGGCCGATCTCCCGAAGGTCGATCTGCACCGTGCTGGCCTCCTCCGGGAAGCTCAGCGTGAAGCCCACCTGCAGCCCGCAGGCCAGAGCCAACATCTGCTCCCCGATCCATGCCAGCGGCAGGAAGCTGACGTAGCGGTCGTCCGGGCCAATCGGGTCCTCCTCCATGAGGCTCCGGCCCATCGCCAGCAGGTTCCCGTGGCTGAGCATGGCCAGCTTGGGCTTGCCGGTGGTGCCCGAGGTGGTGGAGAGGATGGCGATGTCCTCCGAGCGTCCGGCCGCCACCTGCTCGTCCAACCAGCCGGGATTGGCATCCTCGAACTCCCGGCCCATCTCCTCTACGGCGGTGAACTCGAGCAGGTAGGGCAGGCGGTAATGCTGGAGGCCCCGGGGGTCGTAGTAGATCAGCTTCTCCACGGTGGGCAGGTGGTCCCACAGCTCCACCAGCTTGTCGACCTGCTCCTGGTCCTCGGCCACCACCACCCGGACCCGGGCATGGTCGAGGATGTGGGCAACTTCGTCGCCAATGGAGGTGGGGTACACCCCCACCGTGGCGCCACCCAAGGACTGGGTGGCTAGCTCGGTGATGAGCCACTCCGGCCGGTTGTCGCCCAGCACCGCCACCACCTCCCCGGGCTGCACCCCGAGCGCCGCCATGCCCTGCGCGAAGTGGCGCACCCGCTGGTGGTACTGCCCCCAAGTGATCGGCTGCCAGATGCCGTAGCGTTTCTCCTGGAGGGCCACACGGCCGTCCCCGAAGCGTTCCGCCAGCCCGGCCAGCAGCTTGGGGAAGGTGGAGGCCTGGTCCCAGGCGGCGGGAGGCGGCTGGCTCATCGAGGCCGTTCCTCGCCCAGGTAGGCGTCGATCACGGCCTGGTCGTCCTGCACCCTCTCGGGAACGCCGTCGGCGATCTTGCGTCCGAAGTCGAGCACCGAAACGCGGTCCGAGATGTCCATCACCACCCCCATGTCGTGCTCGATCAGCAGCACCGTCACGCCGGCCTGCTGGTTGACGTCGAGGATGTAGCGGGCCATGTCCTCCTTCTCTTCGGCGTTCATCCCGGCCATGGGCTCGTCGAGTAGCAGCACCGCCGGCTGCAGGCAGAGGGCCCTGCCCAGCTCGACTCGCTTCTGGAAGCCGTAGGAGAGGGAGTCCACCGGCTTGGAGCGGACCGCCTGGATCTCCAGCAGGTCCACCACCTCTTCGACGAGCCGGCGGTGTTCGATCTCCTGGCGGCGCCCCGGCCCGAAGAAGGCCAGCGAGGCCACCAGGCGATTGTCCAGGTGGACGTGGCGGCCCAGCAGCAGGTTGTCGAGCACCGACATGTGCTTGAACAGCTCGATGTTCTGGAAGGTGCGGGCCACTCCCCAGGAGGCGATGCGGCTGGGCCGGGCCCTGGTCAGGTCGTGGATGGCCTGGCCGGTGTGCAGCCGGATCCTCCCGCCTTGGGGCCGATAGAGCCCGTTCACGCAATTGAGGAGGCTGGTCTTGCCGGCCCCGTTGGGCCCGATGACGGCGTGGATGTGTCCCTGGTGCACCTGGAGAGTGACGTGGTCGAGGGCCTGCACCCCCCCGAAGCGCAGGCTCAGGTCCTCGACCTCGAGCTGCAAGGCGCCCGGCTCCAGGATGCTGCCGTTGAGGTCATAGAGGTAAGTCCTCGAGAAGGTTCGCACCCGCCGATCCCCGTTTCTCAAAAACCAGGAAATTAGAGTACCAACTCCGCCTGATGATCACCCCCGAGCGTGCCCAGCAGATCCTCACCCAGCAACCCTTCTGCCAGTGGTGGGACTACCGGCTGGGGCACCTGGGGGAGGGGGAGGCGGAGGTGGTCCTGCCCGACGCCGGACACCTCTACCGCCCCGGCGGTTACATCCACGGAGCGGCCGTGGCCGGCCTGGCCGACGTGGCCTTCTGGCTGGCCCTGATGACAGTGGCCGGCGAGCAGCAGATGGCCCTCACCCTCAACATGAGCAGCAACTTCCTGCGAGGGGCGGTGGGAGAGCTGCGAGCGGTGGGCCGGGTGATGCGCCACGGCCGCCGGGTGGTGTACGGGCAGGCCCACACTTACGACCGGGGCAAGCAGCTGGTTGCCCACCACACGCTCACCTACCTACTGCCCTCTTCTGCCTGAACTCCCTCGCCGCCTGCGGGGGAGGTGGCGGAGCGAAGCGAAGCCGGGAGGGGGGCACGGTCTTAGGACGGCGAGGGGCGGCTAGCGCCCGGTGGCCGAGAAGTGCTGGTAGTCCCTGGACGACTCCCAGTACCCGCCCCAGCTCCAACCGATCGCCTCGAAGGCCTGCACCACTTGGTCGCCGTCCTGGATCATGCCCGGGCGAGCTCGGGAGCGGTCCAGGTACTCGGCGCCGGTGGAAGGAAGCACGGTGTCTCCCAACAGATAGGGGTTCTGGACCGGGTTGATGTCGATGGCCCGTCCGTAGGCATGCTCCGACCACACCCCCGGCTTGCCCACCACCGAGCGGCAATTGAAGGCCGACGTGTTGTTCGCCTCCATGGAGGCCAGGTCGTCGCCACCGTAGAGGTCGACCAGCTCCATCCTCTCGATGGGAAAGCGCCGCTCGAAGAGCAGCTCCAGCACGCCCAGCACCGCCTGGGCGTGGAGCCGATGCACCACCAGCTCGCCCCGGTACTCTCTTCCGTCGAAGCCCCAGTGGTCGGCGTGCACCAGGCGCAGGTCCTCGATGGGCACCGGGCATCCGGGGCGCCAGGAGGACGTCATGCGGGCGCGCGTCCCCCCATCGATCTCGGATACGCTCCCATAGAAGCCCGGCGGGGGCACCATCGGGGTGAGTCGCAAGGCCCGAGCCAGGAACGAGGCCATCTGGTCGCGCAGCACCGGTTGCTGGGGACAGTAGGCCCGGCTGCCGCATCCTCGAGTGATGCCGGCAGCCGCCAGGGCATTGATGTCCTGCTCGTGGGCCGAGCCCTCGTCATCGAGGAAGTAGTCGGCGCCCGTAGAGGAAACGGCGGGGAGACGGAAGGCACGCACCAGGAAAGAGGCCATCTGCCCGCGCGTCACCGGCGCCTCAGGGCAGAACGCCTGCCCGTCCCGGCGGCACCCTTGGGTGATGCGGTGCTCCGCCAGGTGCTCGACGTAGCCCGTGTACCACTGGCCCTCAGAGACATCCGAGAAGCGGCCCCGGTAGTCGGGTAGGTGGCCATGATGGTGCGTGGCTCGCAAGAGGAAAGCGGCCATCTGCGCCCGCTCCACCGGGGAGCCGGGGCAGTAGCGGGTCCCGGAGGCGTCGCAGCCGTGGGTGATGCCTTCGGCGGCGATGGCCTCGATCTGACCCTCGTGGAGGTTGCCATCGTCGTCGATGAACGTCCCCCCGGGCGGCAACCCACCGAGGCCCGAACCCAGCATCAACAAGGCGAGGACTGCAGCCACCACGGGCCAGCCATTATGGCCGACCCAGCGAACCTAGGGCTTGGCTGTACCGCCAAGCGCCACTATTACCTAAAGTTCAACCTCAGGTTCTAATGGGCCACCACGCCCCACTGTTGCCTCAGGTTCGCGGAGCTCAACCGGCTCGCTGGGCGGGAGCGCCGTACCAGCGGCACAAGGCCACAGTCAAGCGCTCCATGGTCAACCGGTGGGTCTCCTCCGGGGCGCTCTTGAGATGGGCGTCTGCCCTCGCCAAGGCGTCAAGCGCCCTGCGAAGCTCGCTGTCGGAGGAGCTGTTGCGCTGGCGCCACACCTTCTGAATGGCGTAGTGCTCCGGGGAGCCGCCCACCCATTCCGCAAAGGTGGAGACATCGGGGGCGGAGGCGGCCAGGGCCCGCCGGCGCAGGTCGTTCTCCAGGAAGGCCAGGAGTTGGAGAGGGTGGGCATGAGTGAGGAAGTCGGCCAGGCGGCGCAAGGCCTCTCCCGTGTCCCCGCTGGACAGTGCGTCCACGTAGTGCCACATCGGCTCATCCGGGCGGTTGCGGAAGCGGGCCAGGATGGTCTCGGCAGTGATGGTACCCGGAGAGGATCCGAGCTGATCGAGAGCCCGGGACATACCGCCCACGTCTGAGCCGAAGCGCTGCAGAAGCGAGCTCAGCGCGTCCTGCCGCAGCCGGAGACCGCGGCGGCGCACCTCGGCGGCCAGCCAGGCGGCAGCATCCCGTTCGCGCAGCTGCTTGACCTCCAGCACCTCGCCCACCCTGCGCACCACTCGTGAAAGGGGTGGGGGAAGCGCCCCTGCCGAGACGAAGACCACCGTGGCCGTCTCCGCATCGATCTCCGCCACCAGGTCGGCCAGCAGCTCGGCCTCCCCCCGGTGCAGGTTCTGCGCATCGACCACCTGGAGGCCGCGGCGCCCCCCGAAGATCGAGCCGCTCTGCAGGGCCGGGACCAGCGACTCCATGACGGCCCGAGACCCCGCCTCCTCCACCCCCCGGCCGGGCACGTCCACCCTCAGGTGCTCGGTGGCCTCAGCCTGCTCGAGGAGCTGGCGGGCCCGGTCCAGCATCTCCTGCCGCTCGCCCGGGCCCGCATTGCGCGGTCCCAGGACCTGAAGGACGGGCTTCATCACCGCGACCGTACCAGCCGGCCCTTCGCCGCCGCCGGATCGAACACCAGCTCGATGTCACCGGACACGTCGGTGCGCAGCACGCTCGCCCCCGCTTCGGTGAGCACATCGACCACGTCCTGGGATGGATGGCCATAGGTATTGGGACCTACGCTGATCACCGCTACCGCGCCGGCGCTCTCCGCCAACCATTGGGCATCGGAGGTGGCCGCCCCCTGATGGGGCACCTTCATGACGTCCGCCGGTAGGGGGCCGAGCTCCTGCTGGGCGACGGCCTCGATGTCCCCCGGCAGAAGCACGCTCATGCCGTTCGCCTCGGCCAGCAGCACCAGCGACTGGTCGTTGGGCGACTGGTAGCGTCGCAGCGGACCCACCACCCGGATGGAGAAGGAACCGATGGCGGCTCTCCAGCCCGGGGAGGGCACCTCCACCACGACCTGGCGCTGGCCGGCCGTCTCCAGGAGCCGGTCCAGGGGCTCCCCCGCCTCCACGCCCGGGTGCCAGAGCCGGTCGACCGGAAGGCGTTCCAAAACGGCGAGCAACCCGCTGAGGTGGTCCTGGTGGGGATGGGAGAGCACCGCCAGCTCGATCCGGCGGACCCCCCGGCCCCTGAGGGCGGTGAGGATCGTCGAGGTCTCCGGCCCACCATCGATCAGGACGGTCTCCCCCATCGGACCCCTCAGCAGGACGGCGTCTCCCTGTCCCACGTCCAGGAAGACAACCACCGGTCGGGTGGGAGGTCCCGTCGAGCCCACCGGCCCCAGCAGGAAGAGAGCCAGGGCAAAGGTAGCGAGCACCGTCACACCCGGCCGGAGACGGGGGCGTGTGGCGAGAGCCAGGAGCAACACCGCCAGCGCACAGCCGAGCGGACCGAGCTGGGGCCAGGGGCTCGCCCAGCTGGCGATATCCAACACCAGGCCAGCCGCACCCACGGCCAGCCGAACCAGAACGGGGACCCCGACGAGGAGGCCGATCCCGCCGGTGATCGTCGCCAGGATCACCAGTGGGGCAGCCAGCAGGTTGGAAAGCGGCGCCAGCAGGGGCACCGAACCAAAGTGCAGCAGCAACAGGGGGGCCACCGCCACTTGGGCGGAGAGGGTGGCCCCCAGCAGCGTGGCCACCCAGCGAGGCTTCCAGCCCTCCAGGACCCGGGCGCCGGCCAGCACGCCGGCGGTGGCGGACACCGAGAGCTGGAATCCCACGTCCCCGACCAGTTCGCCGGACAAGAGCAGCAGGCCGCCTACGGCTGCGCCCAGCGCCGCCCAGGGCCCGAGGGGAATCCCCACCGCACGGCCGACGAGCAGCAAGGCCGCCATGGCGGCCGCCCTCAGCACGGAGGGCTCCCAGCGAGTCACCACCACGAACAGGGCCAACCCCGCCAGCCCGAGTACGGCGCGGCGGCGAGGTTGGAGAGTCAAAGGCGCCGCCAGCAGCCACCAGGCGACGAGGAACAGCGCCACGTTGCTCCCCGAAACGGCGATGAAATGGGAGAGGCCCGCCCGGCGCAGGGTGTCGGTGGCGGTGGCGGACAGGGCTCGCACATCGCCGATGAGGAAGCCGGCCACCAAGGCGGCCGGGTCCGTGGCACGACCAGCCTCCAGACCCTCCACCACCCTCTGCCGCAACCAATTCCCGGCAACGAAGAGCGGAGCCGACGCAGGCTCCACCACCGACACCTCGCTTGCTCGAACCCTTCCGGCAAAGGGATCTCCCCGGACCCGGCCAGGACCAGGGTTCGCCTGGCCTCGGACCAGCACTCGATCACCGGTAGCGACCTGCCCCCCTGCAGAGGAGTCTTCCTGGGCAACCAGCAACGTCGGGCCGCTCCACGGCAACCAGTGCTCGCTCTCCCGGCGGTGGGTGGGCCGGAAGAGAAACCAGGGGCCGCTCTGCCCAGGCCGGAGGTCGTCCAGAGCTCGACCGGCCAGCACGACAAAGCCTTCTGGAGCGGGGGCCCTCGAGACGAGGGACTCGCGAGCCTGGGAGAGGCTTCCGGAGAGGACGCCGGCGCCCAGCAGGGCAGCCAGGACGCCGGCGGCCGCACGGCGACGCCGCCTCGCCGACAGGAGCGCCATCGCCAGCAGGGCCGCCACGCCGCCCGCCCATCCACCGGTTCGACCCAGTACCACGCCTGCCCACACGACGGCCGCACCACAGAGAACCCATCGCTCCGTGGGGTCGGGGAGCCGGAGACGGCTCAGGGAAGGACCACGAGGTCGCGCAGGGCGGCCAGCTTCGCCTCACCGATCCCCGGCACGTCGAGCAGGTCCTCTACCGAGGCAAACGGCCCATGCTCTTCCCGCTGCGCAACGATGCGCTCTGCCAGCACCGGTCCCACTCCCGGCAGCGTCTCCAGCTCGGCGGCGCTGGCTTCGTTCAACTGGATGGGTCCATCCTCCCCTTTCGTCTCTCCCTGCCCGACTCCTTCCTCTACCTGGGTGGACCCTCGCACTGGCACCACCACCTGCTGCCCGTCGCTCACGGATGCGGCCAGGTTGAGATCCCCCAGGTCCGCCACCCCCAGCGCCCCCCCAGCGGCCATGACC
>JALYHC010000007.1 GCA_030776765.1 Actinomycetota bacterium
ACGGAGGGAACTGGCTGGCGCTGGCATACCAGTGGCGAGGTGAGCTGAGCATGTCGGGCAATGTCAGCTACCTCCCCGCCTTCCCGCTCTTGCTTGCGTCTCTTCTGTCGATCTTCAGTCCCCTGGCGGCATTAGTGACCGCTGCGATAGTGTCGAAGTGGCTCCTCACGCTCGCCACCTACTGGTGCCTGCGAGAGTTGGGTCGCCTGCCGGCCGCGCTTACGGCCGTCCTGCTGGGCCTGGCCGCCTACCAGCTGGAGGCATACGCATGGGGCGCCTACCCGCAGCTGCTTGCCACTGCGGCCGGCCTGGTGGCTACCTACCTCGCCGTCCGCTTCGTGCGGGAAGGAGTCCGGGCCGATCTGGCCTGGTCCCTCGCCGCCGCGGCAGTGATCTTCGCCACGCACAAGCTGGTGGCCGCGTTGCTGGTGGTCGCCCTTCCCGCATCGCTGCTGGCGTCGACGGGAGTGCGCGGTGTGTCTCGAGCTCGGGTGAGGCTGCTCCTCGTCATCAGCGGGCCGGCCGTCCTCGGGATCTTCTCGGCTCTGCAATGGATGAGGGAAGCGCAAGCAGGCGCCCGGCCGGTGATCAATCCGCTCGACCTGGGGTTGTCGGTGGCGCTGCAGGCAACTCTCCGGGAGGCCTTCGTACCGTGGGTGATCGTGGCGGCAGCCGCGGCGCTGGCCCTCGCCAGGAGGTCGAGCTGGAGGTGGGGCTTCGACACCGCCACGTCAATAGGTCTGGGGTGGGCGATGGCCGGAAGCGGGTTCTTTCTCGCCTCCGGCGAGCAGCGCGCCCTGCTCTTGGCGCAGTTGGGGCTGGTCATGGCGGCGGCGGCCAACTTCTCTCGCTGGCGGGTGGAGGCAGCAGCCCGAAGCCCGGCGCCGTCTGCGGCCCTGGCCATCGCCGGACTGTCCATGCTCGGCTCCATCTCGGTCACGGGCCTGGCCAGCTTCTCCGACGCGACGGACTGGTACCGGGTGGTGGACGAGGAGGACCTGAAGGCTCTCAGAGACCTCCGGCAGTTCTCACAACCAGGAGACGTGGTGGTGGCCTCACGGGGACGCAACGGCAACCAGGTGGGATGGTGGGTCCAGGGCTATGTCCGCCGCCCCACCTACTCGGCGGTGGACGCCCGCTTCCTCACCTTTCCCGAGGAGCAAGCCCAGGCCAAGCTGGCCGAGCGGCTCTTTAGCGGCGAGCTCGGCGAGTCTCAGACCATGTCGCTGTTGGAGGAGATCGAGGCCCGCTTCATCGTCGTCGACCGGCGCGGCCCTGACGGGGACTGGCTTCCACATTCGAAGGAGCTGGACTTGAGGAAGGTCTACGACTCCCAGTCATTGGTGATCCTGGAAGTTCCGTAGAGGCTTTCCCAGACCCTCCCCCCCGGACCTTCCTTCTCAGGGGGTGGGCGGCGTCTGGATTGACGGCTCCGCCGCGGCCGCCAACCCGCCGGCTCCCGCGAGCCGGAGGGGGAGAAGACCAGGTAGGAGCTGGACGCCGGTGGAGTCAGCCTGGAGGCGGTAGGGTCAACTCGACCGTCCAGACCTCTTCGGTCTCGGGGTCGCGAATCTCCCCAAGGATTCGCCCCTCCTCTCCGGGCCCCGGAGCTTCCATCACCATCACATCCTCCGCCGAGCCCCCTGTGGGCACATCGAGGCTGTCGGTGAGAAACTGCACCTCTTGCTCCTCCTCCGAGCCGGACCAGGAGAAGAGCGCCCCGTAGGGAAAGACCTCCAGTGGGCTGACACGGTGGTTCTCCACCCGGTAGGCGACCACGATGGTCTGCGGGTCGTCGAGGGGTGGCTGCACGAACACGAAGCTGATGGAGACGTGCACATCCTTGGCCTCCACGCTCTCCCCGCCCCCCCACAGGAGCTGGTCGATCTGGAACCCGTCCCGCTTGTAGGAGTCGACCACCCACCGTGCGCCGTCGGGGGCCAGCACGAAATCGGAGAGGACGAAGGAGAAGCTGCGGTCCTGGTAGGAGACCTCGGCGAAGCCATCCACCGCCACCCGTCCGTCGTCGAGGACCGACTGCCGCTCGGGTTGCTCCATCCAGCTAACAGAGGCCGACGGGTCGGAGGATTCCGCCGCCACCCGGTCGAGGACTCTGAGGTATTCGATGTAGGTGCGCGCGGCCCCGCTCGAGGCCGCCAGGGCGCTGTCATAGTCGCCTTGCACCAGGGCATTCACATAGCTCTCCACCACCGCCACGTCCACCTCAACCTGCTCGATGGGAGCCGCGGTGAGGGGGGGTTCAGGTTGAGTGGGCGCCTGTGGCTGCTCGCCCGGCACCTCGGAGGGGCTGGCAGGCGGCTCATCCCCCCGCACGTGGGTGGACGGGGGCGAGGCAGGCGGTTGGGTGGGCACGCTCATGGTGTCCAGGGGGGAAGGCGCCGGTGCCTCGACGGGATCGGCGACCGCTTGCCCAGCGAAGTCGGAGCCGGCGCCGGAGAGCAGTGGGCGAGCGGCCAGCGCCAGTGGGAGCAGGAGCAGGGCGAGCCCCACCAGCCAGACGAGCGCCGTCGGCAGGTCGAGCCGCCCGCCACGCTGTGTAGCCTTGTTGCGCTGAGCAGCGACTAGCTTGTTGATCTGGGCATAGGAGCGGGCCAGCTCGACGGGCACGGAATCGGGTGGCCGCGAAGCCGGGCGCCGCCCACGATTGTTCTGGCGGGCCCGAAGGGGGGTAGATGCAGATGAGATCTTGGGGCGGGTCCGCTTGGTTCCCACCGAGCGCCTGCGAGATGGGAGCAGCGATCTCTGCACGGGGACCTCGTTGGTGGGGGTGGTCACTCAGCCATCGGCCGGCACCAGCATCGACTGAAGCCGTCTGTGGCACGCTGAGGACGGGGGCAACGGCTAAAGGTTGCGGAGGGTGTGCCGATAGGAGCCGTTCGCACACGAGCTAGGGGGATCAGATGCAGATGCTGCATCCGAGCCGAAGGGAGTTTCTGCGCCAGTTCGGAGTGACGGCCCTGACCGGTGCGGTGGTCATGTCGGCCGGCTCCCGACCCTTGGCATGGGCCCTAGGCCCGGCCAAGAGTTGGAGCGACCTGTCTGCCTGGCCAGGCGGCAAGGTTCCCGGCCCCGGCGACGTGGCCGCCGTGGGAGGCGCCATCGTGCTGGAGCGGGATGCTCTTGTGGCGGGAGTGGTCATCGGGCCGGGAGGAAGCCTCTCCTTCGCGCCCGACCGCAGCGTCCTTTTGGAGAGCACGGGAAACTTGGTCGTGGAAGGACAGCTGTCCATGCGCCCCTCTTCTTCGGCGGCCATCCACACCCTGCGCTTCCCGGATGTGAACGACTCCGGGTTCCAGGGAGGCGGCATGGATCCGCTGAACAGTGACGTGGGGCTGTGGGTGATGGGGGCCGGGCGCCTGGACCTACAGGGCTCGCCCAAGCAGGCCTGGGGCTACCAGTCCCAGGGCACCGGTTGGCAGGGCGGCGATGAGCTGGTGGCCACGCCGGTGTCTCCGGGTGACTTCGACGGCTTCCGGTCGGTCGCCTTGGGAGGGGCCGTTCCCTCCTCCTACCGGGCGGCCGAGGTGCTCAACCTCACCCGCAATGTGCGCTTGGAGGGAAGCTCCGGGGGCCAGTCGCACGTGCTCATCCGCTCCACGGCTCAGCAGCACATCGAGAACGTCCAGCTTCGCTACATGGGCGTGGGGGGCACGCTGGGCCGCTACCCGTTGCACTTCCACCACTGCATGGATGGGAGCCGCGGCTCGGTGGTGCGAGGAGTGGTGGTACGGGACTCGCTGAACCACGCCTTCGTGCCCCACAACAGCCATGGGATCACCTTCCGGGACTGCATCGCTTACGACATCACCGAAGACGCCTACTGGTGGGACCCCCGCGTCCAGGGGTTCCTGCGGTTGTCCCGGAGCGAGCGGGAGGACCCCGAGAACCAGGAGATGCCGGCCAACGACATCTCCTGGGAGGGGTGCGTGGCCGCCTTGGTGCGAGGGGACCGTGTGCGGCTGGGCGGCTTCCGCCTGGGTCGGGGGACCGGCAACCGCTGCGTGGGCTGTGTGGCGGTGGGGGTGCAG
>JALYHC010000008.1 GCA_030776765.1 Actinomycetota bacterium
CAACACTCGGAGGCCCAACGTCCTCTCCTTCTCCTTGGAGCCTCGAATGTCTATCGGCGGCAAGCTCGGCAAGCTTGACCCTCTTCTCCTCCCCCGCTTGCGCTCTTCTCCCTCCCCCGCTTGCGGGGGAGGGTTGGGAAGGGGGTCTTAGGAGCTACTCGTCCGGCCGCCCCTCGTCCCCCTCGCCGGACGAATCGCGGAACTCGAACACCAGCTCACCGATACGGACCTCGTCTCCCGGCCTCGCTCCCGCCGAGCGCAAGGCGTCATCCACCCCCAGCCGAGCCAGCCGACGGGAGGCGAAGTCGGCAGCTTGGGGAAGGGTCAGGTCGGCCAACCCCACCGCCCGCTCGGCCGCCTTGCCCCGCACCACCCACGCCTCGCCCTCCCGCACCACCTCGAAACCCGGAGGCTCGGGACGGTGCAAGATGAACCCCGCCCGGGCCGGCGCCTCCCGCTGGGCGCGCCCCACTGCATCGGCCACCGAATGGAGGAGACGCGGCACGCCTTCTCCGGTTACTGCCGAGATGCCCTGCAGAGAGGGGCCCAACCGGCCCTGCAACTCCGGCAGCCGTCGGCCCACTTCGGGCAGGTCGATCTTGTTGACAGCCACCACCCGGGGGCGTGCGATCAGTTCCGGAGAGTGGCGTTCCAGCTCCCGCAGCAGGACGCGGTGCTGCTGTTCGGCGCCCACTTCCTGGAGGGGCGAGGGATCGAGCAGCACGACCAGCGCCCGCGCCCGCTCCACATGGCGCAGAAAGTCGTGGCCGAGGCCCTTTCCCTCGGCGGCCCCCTCGACCAGCCCGGGAATGTCGGCCAGCACGAACTCGCGGCCCCCCACGGATACCACTCCCAGGTTCGGTTCCAGCGTGGTGAACGGGTAGTCGGCCACCTTGGGCCTGGCCGCCGAGACCCGCGAGATCAAGGTGCTCTTGCCGGCATTGGGGAAACCCACCAGCGCGGCGTCGGCCAGCAGCTTCAACTCGAAGATGAACCAACCCTCCTCCCCGTACTCACCCTGCTCGGCGAAGGAAGGTGCCCGGTGCTCGGGACCGACGAAGGCGGCGTTGCCCCTCCCCCCCCGCCCTCCTCTCAGCAGCATCAGGCGCTGGCCCTCCCCGACGAGGTCGGCCAGAACGGTCCCGTCCTCGTCCTTCACCACCGTTCCCAAGGGCACCTCGAGGACCAGGTCCTCCCCCCGGCGCCCGTGGCGCAGCTCCCCCCGGCCGTGGGAACCGGCTTCGGCACTACGGTGCGGGTGGTGCTTGAAGTCGAGGAGGCTGGCCACCGAACCGCGGGCCTCCACGATTACGTCTCCCCCCGCCCCTCCCGAGCCTCCCTCGGGTCTGCCGCGTGGCTTGCCCTTCCGCCTTCGGAAGCTGGCCACGCCCGCCCCGCCGTTTCCGGCGCGCACATGGACCTTGACGCGGTCGACGAACACCGGACCGGTTGTTAGGAGGGCAGCACGCTCACCAGCCGACGGCCGTTGCGCCGGCTGTAGTTGACGACCCCGGTCGAGCGGGCAAAGAGCGTGTCGTCGCCCCCCCGACCCACGTTGCGCCCGGCATGGATGCGGGTCCCGCGCTGCCGGACCAGGATGGCACCGGCCTGCACCTGCTGGCCGTCGAAGACCTTGGGGCCCAGCCGCTTGGCGGCCGAGTCGCGGCCGTTGCGGGTGGACGCAGCACCCTTCTTCTTCGCCATCTCTACACCTCCTCTGCCTGGCCGGCCTTCTCAGACTCATCGGCTCCATCAGGCGCCTCGGCGGGGGCGGCCTTCTCCTGCTTGGGCGGCTCGCCCAGCTCGATGCCGGTGATCTCGATCCTGCTGTAGCGCTGCCGGTGGCCGGACCGGCGGCGGTAGCCCGTCTTGGGCTTGTACTTGAAGATGTCCACCTTGTCGCCCTGCACCCCGCCCAACACCTTGGCTCGCACCTTGGCATCGGCCAGCGCCTGGCGGCCGCTGATCACGTCGCCATCTTCGCCGACGACCAGCAGTGGCGTGAACGCCACCTCGTCCGACTGGCCTTTCAGCAGCTCCACGTCCAAGGTGTCACCGGGCTGCACCTTGGCCTGCTTGCCTCCGGTACGGATGATGGCGTACAACTCAGCAATCCTCAGGTCGATGGTACGGCCAGGACAATCGCCTAGCCGCTTCAAAGGTTAGCGCTTCCCCGCCTGCTCAGGGGCACCGGTGGTGGCGAACTCCTCGTCGAGCACCACCCCTCGGCCTCCGCAGGTGGGACAGACCTCGGAGAACGACTCCAGCAGTCCCTCCGAGACGTTCTTGCGGGTCATCTCCACCAGTCCCAGGTGGGAGACGTCGAAAACCTGCGTCCGGGTGCGGTCCTTGGCGAGGGTCTCCCGCAACCGCCGCAGGACCGCCTGGCGGTTCTTCTCCACCTCCATGTCGATGAAGTCGATCACGATGATCCCTCCGATGTCCCGCAGCCGCAGCTGGCGTCCGATCTCCTCGGCGGCTTCCAGGTTGTTCTGCAGCACCGTCTCCTCCAGGTTGGAATGGCCCACGAACTTCCCCGTGTTGACGTCCACCACGGTGAGCGCCTCGGTGCGGTCGATGACCACGTGGCCCCCGGAAGGGAGCCACACCTTGCGATCGAGGGCCTTGCGCAGCTGGTCTTCGACGTGGAAGCGCTCGAACAGCGGCGGATTCTCCTGGTAGAGCTGCACCCTGTCGACCAGGTCGGAGGCGGTCTCCTTGAGATACTGCACCACCTGGGTATGAGTCTCGTGGTCGTCGATGAGCAGCCGGCGGAACTCGGGCGTGAAGTGCTCACGGATCACCCGGATGACTAGGGAAGGCTCCTCATGGAGGAGGCGCGGTGAGGAGCCCTTCTTCTCCTCCGCCTGAATGTGCTCCCAGGTCCCCAGCAGGCGTGCGACGTCCTCCTCGATCTGCTCTCGCGACGCCCCCTCGGCGGCCGTCCTGACGATCACTCCGAAGCCCTTCGGACCCACCTGGCGCACCACCTCGCGCAGGCGCTCTCGCTCGCCATCGGGGAGGCGCCGGCTGATGCCCTTGACGTCGGAATCGGGTACCAGTACCAGGTAGCGGCCCGGCAAGGACACCTCGTTGGTGAGCCGCGCCCCCTTCTGGCCCATGGCGTCCTTCACCACCTGCACCAACACCTGGTCGCCGGTATGGAGCGCCCTCTCGATGCGCGGCCGCCGCTGGCCTTCCAGGTCCTCTGCGTCGTAGTGCACGTCGCCGGCGTAGAGCACCCCGTTCTTGGCCTCCCCGAAGTCGACGAAAGCCGCCTCCATACCGGGCAGCACGTTCTTCACCTTGCCCAGGTAGACGTTCCCCACCAGCGATCGGCGCTCCGAGCGGGCCACGTAGTGCTCGACCAGCAGCGGTCCTTCCATGGCCACGATCTGGGTCTGGTGCGGTAGCACCCGCACCAGCATCTGCTTGCGGCCCGAATCAGGGGCCGGGCGAACGTCCTCTTGGGCCTGGGGCCGGCTACGAGATGAGGGCTTCCTGGAACGGGTGGTGCTGGGCGTCTTGGGGGGGGAGGGGGACTTCTGCTGCTTGGACCGCTCCCTCGGCTTCTCCTCTACCGTCGGCCTTTCCTGCACCCGCCGGATCTCCACCAGCTGACCCTGCACCCGCCGCAGCTTGCGCTCCTCCACCGCCTCGTCGCCGACGCCCTTGCGGACCACCTCTGCCGGCTTGCGCCGAAACAAACCCATGAAAATTCTCTCCTTCTGCGATGCTGTCTGCGGCATCGCCCGTCGATGAACGATCCGCCGAGCGTTCCGCAGCCACCGGGCGGACGGTCGCGCGACGTCCGACGAGTGGACGATCGTGCGAGACCCCCCAGGCGGAAGCTCCGAAGAGTGGAGGGCTCTTCCCCTCGCTTTCCTCCCCGAGGGCGGTGAAGGGCCTCTCGGGACAGAGTTGAAGGGCCACTGTGTCTCCGTAAGTTGGAAGACTGCCGCTCGGCGGCGACTACTTCACAAAGAGTAGCACAGGGGCCCGATCGATCTCCGATCCTCTCATCCAGCTCCCCGGCCGGCCCCTCC
>JALYHC010000009.1 GCA_030776765.1 Actinomycetota bacterium
CGGCAGCCCCGGCCATCCCGACCTGGGGGTGCTGTGGAGGTTGGCCGAGGAGACCGGCATGACCTACTTCGGCACCAGCTCCCCCTACCTGCAGGCGTGCATGCGGGCGGGGCTGGAGCCGGGCGGGGGGTCCGACCTGAGCCGGCTGCGGGCGGTGGGCTCCACCGGCGCCCCCCTCTCCCCGGAGGCCTTTGCCTGGGTGTACGACAACGTCAAGGAGGACCTGCTGCTCGGCTCGGTGAGTGGCGGCACCGACCTGTGCACGGCCTTCGTCTCCTCGTGCCCGCTGCTGCCGGTAAGGGCCGGGGAGCTCCAATGCCGAGCCCTGGGAGCCAAGGTGGAGGCCTACGACGAGGATGGACGCCCGGTGGTGGGCCGGGTGGGGGAGCTGGTCATCAGCGAGCCCATGCCCTCCATGCCGCTCCATTTCTGGAACGACCCGGAGGGGCGGCGCTACCGGGAGAGCTACTTCGAGCGTTACCCGGGAGTGTGGCGCCATGGAGACTGGATCAAGGTGACCGAGCGGGGAAGCTGCGTCATCTACGGGCGCTCCGATTCCACCCTCAACCGGGGGGGTGTGCGCATGGGGACCAGCGAGTTCTACCGGGTGGTGGATGAGCTCCCCGAGGTGGTGGACAGCCTGGTGGTGGACACCGGGCGCTTGGGCGAGGAGGGGCGGCTGCTGCTGTTCCTGGTGCTGGAGGAGGGTGCTCGGCTCGACGAAGACTTGCGCAGGCGGGTCGAGGAGGCGTTGCGCTCCGAGCTCTCCCCGCGCCACGTCCCCGAGGAGATCCACGCCGTCCCCGAGGTCCCCCGCACGCTGAGCGGCAAGAAGCTCGAGGTGCCCGTCAAGCGGATCCTGGCCGGGACCCCGCCCGGCGAGGCAGCCCGGGCCGACGCCCTGGCCAACCCGGGGTCGCTCGACTTCTTCGTGCAGCTGGCCCGGAATCGGTAGCACGGGCCTGCAAGCCGAGCCTCGTATCAACCCGGCCCTGGTGGGGCTGAGATGCTTCTCCTGCGGCACCTCGCACCAGCACGACCGGTGGCAGGGGCTCTGCCGCAGCTGCGGTCTTCCCCTCCGAGCCGAGTACGACTTGGGGCAGTTCGAGGTGGACGAGGACATGCCCTCGCTGTGGCGCTACCGGGGGGTGCTTCCCATCGTCGGGGGGGAGGTCAGTCTGGTGGAGGGGTTGACGCCGCTCCTCCAGGTGGAGGAGAACATATGGGTCAAGGACGAAGCGCGCAACCCCACCGGCTCCTTCAAGGCGCGGGGGATGAGCGTGGCGGTGTCGATGGCTCGAGCACTGGGTGCCGAGCACCTGGCAGCGCCGTCGGCCGGCAATGCCGCCGGTGCCCTGGCCGCTTACGGGGCGGCGGCCGGTCTGGCGGTGACCGTGGCCGTGCCGGAGGCCACCCCGGCCTCCTTTGTGGAGGAGTGTCGCCACTACGGGGCGCAGGTCCATCTGGTGCCCGGCACCATCGCCGACGCAGGCGACTGGTTGCGCCGCCATGGGCCGGCCGGAGCTTTGGACGTTTCCACCATGCGCGAGCCCTATCGAGTGGAGGGAAAGAAGACCATGGGGTACGAGCTCGTCGAGCAGCTGAGGGGGATCCCCGACGTGGTCGTCTACCCCACCGGGGGAGGCACCGGCCTGGTGGGGATGTGGAAGGCCTTCGACGAGCTGCAGGCCCTCGGTTGGATCGGGGCGGAGCGGCCCCGGTTGGTGGCCGTGCAGGCGGAGGGGTGTGCGCCGGTGGTGCGGGCCTTTGAGAAGGGCGAGCCGTCCGTGCGGCCCTGGGAGGGGGCGGAAACGTCCGCCCTGGGCCTGCGGGTACCGTTCCCCATCGGCGGGTTCCTGTGCTTGCGCGCACTACGGGAGACGGGCGGCACGGCGCTGGCGGTGCCGGAGGCGGGCATCTGGCCTGCTGCTGGAGAGCTGGCCGCCCACTCCGGCATCGACGCCTGCCCGGAGGCCGGGGCGGCCTGGGCGGGCACCCGCGTGCTTTTGGAGAGCGGATGGCTGAGCCCCAGCGAGCGAGTGGTGGTCTTCAACACCGGCACGGGGCTCAAGTACCGCCAGCCTCGAGCGCAAGGCGCATGATGGGCCGGGAGTCCGAGCGGCGGGCCACCTCGTGGAAACCGGCTTCCCGAAACAGCGAGACCGTCCCCGTGTAGAGCGAAGCGGCGGCGGCACGCTTGGGGCCGGTCTCGACCGGATAACCTTCGACGATTCGGGCCCCTTGGCGGCGTGCGTGGTCGACGGCCCCTTGCAGCAGCTCGGAGGCGACCCCCCGGCGGCGCTGCCGGCGGTGGACGAAGAAGCAGACGATGGCCCACACGGGGTGGTCGTCCACGGGCTTGAGGATCGGCGACCTCTGTAAGCGCCCGAACTCCTGGCGGGGGGCCACCGAGCACCAGCCGACCGGTTGGTCGTCCACGTAGCCGAGCAACCCGGGAACCCTTCCTTCTTCCACGATGCCTTGCAAGGCGGCACGATTGCCGGGTCCGGCGGAGCGGTCGAACTCGGCAGCCGTCTGCCGCCACCACATGCACCAGCAGCCTCCGAAGGCCCCCCGCTCGCCGAAGAGCTGCACGAGGTCGTCCCATCGCTGGGGCGTCAGCGGGTGGATGTCAAGCACGAGCACCAGCCGCGGGTAGAAGTGGCAAGGAACCGCCTCGCATGCCGGGCATGCTAGGAAGGCGGCATGGAGCGTTGCGCCCGTCACGGCGAAGAGACGCGGGTCACCTGTTCCGAGTGCGCAGAGCCGATCTGTCCTCGCTGCATG
>JALYHC010000010.1 GCA_030776765.1 Actinomycetota bacterium
TGCGCCCCCGGATCGGGAAGCTCCCCCTCCAGGCCCTCCAGCCGGACGTGCTCAACCGGCTGTACGGGAAGCTCCAGCGGGAAGGCGGGAGGGACGGACGGAAGCTCTCCGCCCGGACGGTGCGACACTGCCACCGGACCATCCGCAAAGCCCTCCAGGACGCGCTCAGGTGGGGCTACGTGGCTCGCAACGTGGCGGATGCGACCAACCCTCCCGGCGACACTGACAAGCCGGAGATGAGCGTCTGGAGCGCCGCCGAGCTGCGCCGCTTCCTGGAGCATGTATGCGACGACCGGCTCCGCCCGATGTGGCTCACCTTCGCCTCTACCGGCATGCGGCGAGGGGAAGTCCTCGGGCTCCGCTGGCAGGACGTAGACCTGGAGGCGGGAAGGCTGGCGATCCGCCAGACCCTGCTCGCCGTGGGCCATGCCCTCAGCTTCTCGGAGCCCAAGACCAAGCGAGGGCGGCGGCTGATCGCCGTCGATCCTCGGACGGTCGCCATCCTCCGGGAGCATCGGAAGCGGCAGCTAGAGGAGCGGCTGCGGGCCGGGGAGGCTTGGGTGGAGACGGGCCTCGTGTTCACCAACGAGATCGGGGAGCCGATCCACCCGGACGCGGTGACCAAGCTGTTCGGCCGTCTCGCCGAGGAGGCCGGACTGCCGGTCATCCGGCTGCACGACCTCCGGCACGGCTGGGCCACCTTGGCTTTCCAGGCCGGGGAGCATCCCAAGGCGGTCAGTGAGCAGTTGGGCCACTCGACCATTTCGCTGACGCTCGACACCTACACCCATGCCATCCCGGCCATGCAGCAGGAGATGGCGGAGCGGGTCGCACGGCTGATCCACGGCCAGTAGATCGAAGGGCTTCGGTAGCAGTTGGGTAGCACCGAGGCCCTTCCTGGCGTTTCGACCCGCTCCCCTATGTCGCCGAAATCCCTTACGGGCAAAGGGAATCGGCGGGCTCCGGGGGTGGGACTCGAACCCACAACAAACGGATTAACAGTCCGCTGCTCTGCCGGTTGAGCTACCCCGGAATAGCTGAACCTCCCAGCTGGGGAACGAGAAGAGCCCGGCGGGACGATGGTACCACGGGAGAATCTGCCAGAATGCCGGAGGCCAAGGCGTCAAGGAGGGAGAGCATGTTCCGATTCGGGTTGGTAGTGGGTTTTGGTGCCGGCTACGTCCTCGGAGCCAAGGCCGGGCGGGAGCGCTACTACGAGCTGGTCCGCATGTACGAACGGCTGACCGGTGACGAGCGATTCCAGCAGGTGATGGAGAAGGGCAAGGCGGTGATCGACCTCTCCGCCGAGCGAGCCCGGGAGGCGATGAGCGAGGGCTTCTCCATGGCTTCGAGGAAGGTGCGCGACGCAGCGGCGGGCGACGGGGCCCGGCCCATGCCCCTCTGAGTCAGCCGTCGCCCAGGAACCCCTCGAACCGCTGGGCTCGCGCCGGGTGGCGCAGCTTGGCGATGGCCCTGGTCTCCAGCTGCCTGATCCGCTCCCGGGTGACCCGGAAGTGGGCGCCCACCTCCTCCAGAGTCTTCACCTTGCCGTCGGCCAGGCCGAACCGCATGATGATCACCTGGCGCTCCCGCTCGTTCAGCTCCTCCAACGCATGCGACAGGTACTCCTGCAACAGCCTGAAGGAGGCGGCCTCCACCGGCACCACTGCCTCGTGGTCCTCGACGAAGTCCCCCAGGGTCCAGTCATCCTCCTCCCCTAGCGGGGACTCCAGCGAGAGCGGGTCCTGGGCCATGAGCCGCAGCTCCCTGACCCGCTCCGGTTCCACTTCCATCTCGGCGGCGATCTCGGGGACCGTGGGCTCGCGCCCCAGCTCCTGCAGCAGCTCTCGCTGCACCTGGGCCAGCTTGTTCACCGTCTCTGCCATGTGGACCGGCATGCGGATGGTGCGCGCCTGGTCGGCCAGCGCCCGGGTGACGGCCTGCCGGATCCACCAGGTGGCGTAGGTGGAGAACTTGAAGCCCTTCCGGTAGTCGAACTTCTCCACGGCCCGCATCAGCCCCAGGTTGCCCTCCTGCACCAGGTCGAGGAGCGCCATCCCCCTCCCCACGTACTTCTTGGCGATGGAGACCACCAGGCGCAGGTTGGCCTCCACCAGCCGCTCTCGAGCCCGCTCGCCCACCCGGGTCGCCCGCTCCAGAATGACCCTCTCCGCCGATGCCAAGCCCAGGCCGTCTCCCGCCAGCCGGCCTGCGGCCTTGCGGCCCGCCTCCATCTGCATGGCCAGCTCCACCTCCTGCTGGGTGGAGAGCAGGGGCACGCGCCCGATCTCCTGCAGGTACATGCGGACCGGGTCGGAGACGGACAGCTCCTCGTGGCTGGCGGTGGGGACCCAGGCGTCGGGGCCGTCCTCGCGGACCAGCACCCCGGCCTGTCGCAAAGTGTCGAAGACGAGGTCGAAGGAATCGGCCGGCGCCTGGGCATCTTCCAGCTCCTGCTGGACCTCGGCCATCGTGAGGAAGCCCCGCTGCCCGGCGCGCTGGCTGAGCTCGGCGATCACCTGGCGGACGAGGTCGGTCACGTTCGGCTCCCTGCCTGGCGCTTGGCGGCCTCCAAAGCTACCAACTCTTGCAGGCGCCGGGAATAGTCCTCTGCCTCTCGCTCCGGGTCGAGGCCCTCCAGCCCCCGCCGCAGCCCGTCGATGCGCCGCTCCAGCGCCCAGGCTCGCAGGCGCCCGTAGAGCTCGCCCGGGTCGGCAAGCGGCCGCTCGTCGAGGGCCAACGCCCGCAGCAGCCGCCCGGTGGCCGTGTCGTCGTCGCCCAGCAAGGAGCCCAGGTCGGGAGGCTCCCCGGGCGGGAGGGCGGTGACCACCGGGAGCAACAATTCGAAGGCGAACCGGTGGTCTTCCCGTGTGAAGACCTCTCCATCGACGTCCAGCCGACGCGCCTCGGGCTGGTTGGCGAGTAGGACCCGCAGCAGCTCGCGCTCGGCCCGCTCCGGTCCGCTGAGCCGCTCCCGAGGGGGCTGGGGGCGCGGGTGGGCGGGCTTTCCGGTCCCGCCGGCCCGCTCCACCGCCTGGACGACGGCGGGCAGGCCCACCCCGGTGCGACGAGAGAGGAGCGAGGCGTACTCCTGGCGGACCAGCGGGTCGGGATGGCGCCCCACCAGGGGAGCCGCCGCCCGCACCGCCCTTCCCCGGGCCTCGGGCTCGTCGAGGTCGAAGCGCTCCAGCTCCTCCTCGATCCAGAACTGCAGGAGCGGCTCCGACTTCTCCACCATGCGGCGCAGTGCGTCTGCCTGGCCTTCTTGCACCAGGTCGGCCGGATCCTTGCCTCCCGGCAGGAGGGCCACGCGCAGGTCGAGGCCCAACTGGGCCGGCGTGGCCAGCTCCACGCCCCGCAGTGAGGCGCCGGCCCCCGCCTGGTCGGCGTCGAAGGCCAGCACCGCCCGGGCGGTGAACCGCCCCAGCAGTTTGAAGTGCTCCTCGCCGAGAGCGGTCCCGCAGGTGGCCACGGCCACCGGCAGGCCGGCCTGGTGGAGAGCGATCACGTCCGTGTAGCCCTCCACCACCAGCGCGTAGCCCAGCCGCACGATGTCGGCCTTCGACCAGCTCAGGCCATACAGCAGACGGGACTTCTCGTAGAGCCGCGTCTCCGGAGAGTTGAGGTACTTGGGGCCCTGGCCCTCCAGCAACCGGGCCCCGAAGCCGACCGGGTCTCCTCGCAGGTCGTAGATCGGGAACATCACGCGCCCGCGGAAGCGGTCCACCAGCCTGCCCTGCCGGCTGCGGACCGCCAGACCGGCGGCCAACGCCGAACGCTCCCCCACTCCCGACGAGCGGAGGTGCGAGACCAGCCCATCCCACTCGAGGGGTGAGTAGCCGAGCTTGAACTGCTCCAGGACCCTCACGTCGTAGCCGCGGCCCCGCAGGTAGGAACGCGCCTGGCCCGCGTCGGAGCCCCGCAGCAACCGCTGGTGGTAGAAGTCCGCCGCTCGGCCCACCGCCTCCACCAAGGCCTCGCGCTCCCCGCGCTTGGCGGCGGCCTTGGGGTCGGGCCGCAGGGCGATGCCGGCCCGACGGGCCAGCCACTCCACCGCCTCGCCGAAGTCCAGGCCCTGGGTCTCCTGGACGAAGCGGAACAGGTCCCCCCCCGCCTGGCAGCTGAAGCAGTGGAAGAGGTTGCGAGCCGGATCGATGGAGAGCGAGGGCGTCTTCTCCTGGTGGAAGGGACAGATGGCCATCACGGTCCGTCCCCGCTTCCTGACCGTGGTGACCTCTTCGAACAGCTGGACGAGGTCGCTGGCCGACCGCACCCGCTCGATGTCGTCTCGCTGGTAGGCCACGGACCGGCAGTGTATCGAGGTGGTCGGACGGCCCGCCTGCAGCGACGGCAGCAGTGCTCGCAGGGGGGCGGGTCCACGAGACAGCTTTGAGGGTTCGACGGCCCCTCGGGGAGCCGTCAGATGGAAGCGGCCAGCTTCTCTCGCAGGTGGTCGACCAACCCCGCAATCGGGACTCGGTCCTGGTCCATCCTGTCCCGGTCCCGCACGGTGACCGCCTTGTCGTCCAGGGTCTCGAAATCGATGGTGATGCAGTAGGGCGTGCCGATCTCGTCTTGGCGGCGGTAGCGACGGCCGATCGACTGGGTAGCGTCCAACTCCAGCATCCACTGCGGGCGCAGCAGGTCGGCCACTCGCTCCGCCTCTTCGACCAGCTCGTCTCGCTTGGAGAGGGGCAACACCGCCACCTTGAAAGGGGCCAGGCGGGGGTGGAGCCGCAGCACCACCCGCCGCTCTCCCCGCACCTCCTCCTCGTGGTAGGCATCGAGGAGGAAGGCCAGGGCGGCACGGTCCACTCCGGCGGCCGGCTCGATGACGTAGGGGAAGTATTTCTCGTCCGTGTCGGGGTCGAAGTAGCGCAGGTCCTGGCCGCTGTGCTCACCGTGGGCGCGCAGGTCGTAGTCGCCGCGGTTGGCGATCCCCTCCAGCTCGTCCCAACCCCAGGGGAAGCGGTACTCCACGTCGGAGCAGGCGGAGGCGTAGTGGGCCAGCTCGTCGGGGCCATGAGGGCGAAGACGCAGGCTCTCCTCCCTCAATCCCAGCTCCAGGTACCAGCGAAACCGCTCCTGCAGCCAGTAGTCGAGCCACTCCGCATCCGAGCCCGGCCGGCAGAAAAACTCCATCTCCATCTGCTCGAACTCCCGGGTCCTGAAGATGAACTGGCCGGGGGTGATCTCGTTGCGAAAAGACTTGCCCATTTGCGCGATCCCGAAGGGGAGCTTTTTGCGGCTGGTGAGTTGCACGTTGGTCCAGTTGATGAAGATGCCCTGGGCGGTCTCGGGCCGCAGGTAGACCAGCGTCGCCTCCTCCTCCACCGGGCCCGAGAAGGTCTTGAACATCAAGTTGAACTGCCGCGCCTCGGTGAAGGTGCCTCGCTGCCCACAGCTGGGGCAGAGCTCGGGGTCGTCGAGCTTGTCCAGGCGGAAGCGGCTGTGGCAGTTGCGGCACTCCACCAGGGGATCGGTGAATGAGGTCTCGTGGCCCGACGCCTGCCACACCCGGCGGGCCTGGATCACCGCCGAGTCGAGCCCCACCACGTCGTCGCGCAGCTGCACCATGGACCGCCACCACGACCGGCGGATGTTCCGCTTGAGCTCCGTCCCCAGCGGCCCATAGTCCCAGGAGGACCGCAATCCCCCGTAGATCTCGGAGGAGGGGAAGAC
>JALYHC010000011.1 GCA_030776765.1 Actinomycetota bacterium
GTCCAGGCACGCTCGGAGGGTCTGGTGATGGGGGAGGTCGGCGCGACCCCCACCGACCAGCAGCCGGAAGCGGTCCTCGAGGCGCTGGGCGATGTCTGCCGGCGCAAAGAAGCGGACCCGAGCAGCCGCCAACTCGATGGCCAGGGGGAGCCCGTCCAACCTCTGGCAGATCTGCCGAATGGCCTGGCCATTCCCGGGGCCGGAACGAAAGCCGGGCCGGGCCGCCTCGGCCCGCTCCACGAAGAGCCGGACCGCCTCCTTGGCGACATCCAGCGGCTCGAGCGCATAGGAGACCTCACCCGGTATGGCGAGAGGCTCCCGGGAGGTGGCCAAGCTGCGCAGGCCGGGGGAAATCCGGAGGAGCTCGTGAACGAGCCTCGCCACCGGCTCAATCAGGTGCTCGCAGTTGTCGAGGACCAGCAGTAGGTCCTTGCCCCCGAGATACGTCTGCAGCGTCTGTTCGAGAGAGCCATGCAGGGAGTCGGGGATCTGGAGTGCTCGGGCCACCGCCTGCGGTACCAGCCTGGGCTCGCGCAGGGGGGCCAACTCCACCAGCCACACCCCGTCGGCAAACTCCTCCACCAACTCCTCGGCCACCTTGAGGGCCAGGCGGGTCTTCCCAGTCCCACCCATGCCGAGCACGGTCACGAGACGCGCCCCCCGTATGAACTTGGCCAGTTCGGCCGCCTGTTGTCCCCTCCCAACGAAGCTGGTGAGTTGAGCCGGGAGGTTGTGCCGGCTCAGCGTCACGGTGCGAAGCGGCGGGAAATCGCCGGCGAGCCCGGGGGCGGCCACCTGGTAGAGACGCTCGGGGCGCGGCAACCCCCGCAGGACGTACTCACCGAGTTCTAGGACTCCGAGTTCGTGCCCACCGATCCGGTCAGCGGCGAGCGCGTGGGCCGTCTCCGAGATCAGGATCTGGCCACCGTGGGCGGCCGCCATGATGCGGGCCGCCCGGTGCACGTCCAACCCCACCAGACCCTCCGGGGTTTGGGCAGCGGTCCCGGAGTGGATACCCATCCTCGCCCTGACCTCCATGTCCCTGGGCCACACTTCACGCTGGAGTCCCCTCTGCACCTGGACGGCGGCCTCCAGCGCCCCGGCCGCGGTGGGGAAAGCGGCGAACACCCCGTCGCCCTCGGTATCGACCACTCGCCCTCCCACTCGGGCCACGGCACCCTCGAGTAGGGATCGGTAGCTGCGAAGGACGGCCTGGTAGTCGGGTCCCAGCTCCAGGAGAAGTCGGGTGGAGCCTTCCAGGTCGGCGAACAGAAAGGTCGACGTCACCTCCCCGGGCATGAACCCAGCTTACGCAAAGATGGATCGGACCCGTCGCCTCCAATGTCTCACCCGCCCCGGGGCCATGCCGATGTCAGGTCTGTCCGGGATGTCACGCAGGGTCGGATCGGCTGGTGACCCTCCGACGCTCTGTCGTTTCCGCGTCCCAGCAGGAGATGGCGGAGCGGGTCGCACGGCTGATCCACGGCCAGTAGATCGGAAGGGCTTCGGTAGCAGTTGGGTAGCACCGAGGCCCTTCATGGCGTCTCGACCCGCTCCCCTATGTCGCCCGAATCCCAAGCCGCATAAGGGATTCCGGTAGTGGGCCCGCCAGGACTCGAACCTGGGACCGACGGATTATGAGTCCGCTGCTCTGACCGTCTGAGCTACGGGCCCCAGGATCGATTGTACGCTTGGCCCGCCCAAGCGCTACACCTGTTCGATGTCACCCTCTCCGCCCTCTTGGGGGCCTATCACCACGCCCCGGTCCTCTCCCGCCTCCTGACGGTGGTCGATGTCCAGGCCGAACTGCACCTCGCCGAGCGCCTCGCTCACCCTTCCCGGCGAGATGAAGGGCCCCTCGCCCAGCTTCCCCAGCGCCCCCAGCACCTCGGTACCGGCGCCGTTGCGCTTCGCCACTTCGATCAACTCCTCCCGGGTGGCCGGGTAACCCGCTCCCTCCAGGTACTGCTGGATCTGGGCAGGACCGGCAGCGCCCATGCTCCCTCCTGCATCGCGGTGCCATCGTTGTTCCCTGATGGGGCAACCTCCAACCCGGCCCCCCCGTGTATCGTCAGGACCGCACCCACCGAGGGTGCCTTCCTTGACTGCGGAGCGTGAGTGGGCGAGCTGCCGACCGGGGCGGTCACATTCCTCTTCACCGACATCGAGGGGTCGACGCGCCTGCTGCACCGCCTTGGTGAAGGATACCGGGCCGTGCTGGAGGACCATGCCCGGCTGATGCGAGAGGCCACAGGCGAGGCGGGGGTGGAAGTGAGCACGGAGGGCAATGCCTTCTTCGAGGTGTTCTCCTCGGCCCCCCCCAAGGCCTTGATGGCGGCGGTCGCCGCTCAGCGATCCCTGGCCGCCCACCCCTGGCCCAAGGGCGGCTCGGTGCGAGTCCGGATGGGCCTGCACACCGGTGAGGCGACCATGGGAGGGGACAACTACGTGGGGATGAACGTTCACCGGGCGGTCCGCATCGGCGCCGCCGGACACGGAGGCCAGGTGATCGAACGGGCTTGAGGAGGGGGGCCAGGCCATGACCCTCGAACAGGCGGTCGCCTACGCTCGTCAGCCCGCTCAGCTCGCTGCCGCCGGCCCCGCCGTCCCGGCTACGCCCGCACTTCCTGGCGCATGAACACGATATAGGCGACCGCGAAG
>JALYHC010000012.1 GCA_030776765.1 Actinomycetota bacterium
TCGGTGGCCCGTTTGAGGAGGAGGTAGCCGACGATCACCACCACCAGGGTGAAGCCCAGGATGGCGAGCAGGTGGGCGGTGCCCGAGACCTGCGAGGCGAACGGCCGGGGCACAGTGGAGATGCCGAACTCGCCGCGGGTCAGCCACTCCTCATTGGAGAGGAACACCACGAACGTCTCGGCCAGGGCGAAGGTGGCGATGGCCAGATAGTGCCCTCCCAGGCGAACGCTCGTGACCCCGATCAGCAGGGCCAGCGCTCCCCCCGCCAGGCCGCCGGCGACCAGGCCCGCCGCCACTGGCAGCCCCAAGCCGATCTGGTAGCCGCCGGCGTAGGCCGGTGAGCCGGGTGGCGGCAGGGTGGACCAGGCGCTCGCGAAGGCGCCGGCGGCGAAAAAGGCCACGTGTCCGAAGTTGAGGAGGCCGGCATAGCCGTAGTGGAGGTTGAGGGCCAGGGTGAGCAGGCCGTAGATTGCCGCGCTGGTCAAAAGGACCGCCCCGAACGCCAGGTAGCCCTCCATCAGGTCACCTCGGCGGCCACCCGGGAGCGTCCGAGGATGCCGCTCGGGCGGACCAGCAGCGCGGTCACCAGCAACACGAAGGCCACCGCGACCCCGTAGTCGGCGCTGACGTAGGTGGTCCCGTACTCGATGCCCAGGCCGACCACTATCGCTCCCACCATGGCCCCGTAGGGGTTGCCGATCCCGCCCACCAGGGTGGCGGCGAACACCACCAGCAGGAAGCGGAACCCCATGGTGGGCGAGAGGCTGCCCTGGGCGGCACCCAGCAGCGCGCCCCCCAGCCCGGCTACCAGCCCGGAGACCAGCCAGGTGATCCGCACCGTGGCCACGGTGTTGACGCCGGAGATGCGGGCCAGGGCGTCGTTGACCGCGGTGGCTCGCATCTTGCGGCCCAGCAGGGTGAGAGCCAGCATTGCGTAGAGGGCGAGCATGGTGACCAGCGCGACGGCAAAAATGGCGGCTTGGGCCTTGGGCACGAAGACCGGCCCCAGTCGCCACGGACGCAGGAGTGGCGCCGGGAACGCCTGAGGGTCGGCCCCGAAGCCGATCTGCACCAGGTTCTGGAGGATGAAGGCCACTCCCACGCTGGTGATCAGCAGGGGCAGCACCCCCTTGTCCCGCAGTGGTTCGAAGAAGAGTCGGGCCACCAGCACACTGGTCAGGCCGGCCAGGGCCACGGCCGCCAGCGCCGCCGGCAGCAGCGGCAGCCCGAGCGCAGCCAGGGCGAAGGTGGCATATGCCCCGATGGTGAGCAGCTCGCCGTAGGAGAAGTTGATGAACCCGGTCACTCCGTACGAGAGCGTGAGACCGACGGCGCTCACCGCGATCACCCCTCCCAGGGCGAGGCCGAAAATGGTCGCCTGGGCGAACTGCTCCAACCGGGGACTACCTCAGATCTTCGGCGGCCAGGATCGCCACCTCGGTCCAGGTGCCGTCTTGGACCTGTTGAATGGCGAACGGGGAGACGATGTTGCCGAATTCGTCGAAGTCCACTGGGCCAGACAGGCCCTGGTAGTCGATGGAGTCGCCCGCCTCCAGGGCCTCCCGGCCTTCGGTGAAGGAGGTCACCACCACATCGCCCTCGTCGGCGTTGGCGACCGGATCGAGGGAGCCGGCCAAGGCCTGCCGGCTGATCTCCTCACCGGCCTGGGCCGCCTCCAGCAGCGCCAGCAGGACGACGTTGACCGCGTCGTAGCTGTTGGTCTGAAAGATGTCGGGCTCGTGGCCCAGCTGCTCCCGGAAGGTGGCCAGGAGGTCCTCCGCTTCGGGCGGGGCGGCCTCCACCAGGCCGTAGATCCCCTCAACCACCTCGGGCCCGGCCAGGCTGACGTAATCGGCGTTGGTCTGATCCTGCGTGACGAACCAGCCGCCCTGGTAGCCGGCTTCGAAGGCGTCTCTTTGGATGCGGGCCGAGTCCTCCGGAGCGGCCACCAGGATGATGATGTCCGGCTCGGCGTTGAGGACCTCCCCCACCTCGGAGCGGTACGCCGACTTCCCGGGCTGGAACTCCAGCGTGGTCGCCAGCGAGCCTCCGAACTCCTCGATCCCGGAGCGGATGGGCTCGGCGAAGCTGATCAGCGCCGGCGCCTGACCGACCAGCAACGCCGGCTTGGTGAACGCCTGGTCCCGGCCCAGCAGGCTGGGATCGGTGATCGCCCGGGCGATCGCTCGTCCTCCCAACGAGTCAGAGGGCACCGTCCGGTAGAACAGCTCCTTCCCCGCTTCGTTGAGCTCGGTGGTGCCGGCGGTGGGGGAAACCATCGGGGTCCCGGTATCAGTCACCACCTGCCTGACTCCCGTGAAGCTCAGGCTGGTGGGCCCGATGAAGGCCACCACCTGGTCGGTGTTGGCCAGCTTCTGGGCCGCCAGCACCCCTGCGTCCACGGTCCCCTCGGTATCACCCTGGACGAGGCGGACCTCCCGGCCACCGATGCCGCCGGTCTCGTTGGCTTCGTTCACGATGAGCTGAGCGACCTCCATGACGTTCTCGCCCACCCACGAATACTGACCAGTGAACGGCAGGAGCACGCCCACCGGGATCGCTCCCCCTCGCGCCGCCACCGTGGTTGTCCCTCCTGTGGTGGTGGTGGTTATGGCATCTCCCGCGGTTGCGGTCGCTGTCGTGGCGGTCGGTTCTTCGGCTTGCTCCTCGCCACCACAGGCGGCCACGACGAGGAGCAGCACCAAGACGATGGGGATCGACCTTCTGGGATTTCTCATGTGGATTCCTTTCACCGGCCGGGAGTTGTCGCCTCGACTCGGACAATACCGAGACGAGCTCTTGCCGGGCCACCCCCTACCCTCCCCCTGTCTCGGCACCCTCCTCCCGTACCCAGGGTTCCAGGGCGGCGCTCGTGTAGGTGGTGGCGGCGTCCCATAGGAGGAAGTCCTCCACCCCCACGTCGTGGGCCGCCTGGATCTGCGCCTGCACCTCGGGCACGCCGTACTCGACCCCCAGCGAGAAGTCCTGCAGCCAAGCCACCACGGTGGCCTCGGTGCCGGCCATCTGCTCCTGCAGGTCGACCAATGACCGATAGACGATGTCGTAGGGCTGGGAGTTGGGGTCGGCAACCCCGTACTCGCCGGGGTTCCAGTGGGACGGGTAGAGCATCGGGGCGATGTAGTCCACGTGCCGGGACATTCGAGGGATGTCCTGGGCGATCTCCTCGGGGCGGCTGGCCGCCACCCCAAAGACCGCCGCACTCAGTCGAGCCCCGGCGTCGTGCACCCGGTCCTGGCTCTGGTCGAGGAACTCCACGATGGCCTCCACCGGCGTCCCGTCCTGGCCGGGGAAGCGCATCAGCTCGATGTTCTCGTCCGGCCGCCGCACGTAGTCGTACATGATGTCGTCCACCCCCATCCGGGCCGCCTCCTCGGCGATGGCGATGTTGTACTCCCGGACCGTCGGGTGGAAGGGGTTGGTGAATCCGCCGTACTTGCTCATGGCGGTCCCGTCCGGGTTCTGCACCACCAGGTCGAGCTGCCCGCTCTCCACCGCGTACTCGGCCAGCCGGGGGTCACGGAAGCAGACCAGCCGGCCGATCACCCGCACACCCATCCGGTGCAGCTCCTCCACCACCGCCTCCAGGTCGTAGAGCTCGGTCACCGCCCCGATCTGGTTGGCGAGGGGCACCTCGGTGGCGTACCAGATGTCACCCCCCTCGTCCTTGAGGTCCAGCTCGACGGTGTTGATCCTGCCCTCGCGGATCATCTGGAGGATCGGCTCCCGCAGCTCGGGAGTTGCCCAAGTCCATCCGGTGGCGTGCACGCCGCGGATGGGAGGCTGGCCGGAGGCCCCGGGGAGGGCCAGCTCCATCGACACCACCCGCTCGGCTCGATTGCCCACCTGATCGGTGGCCACCACCTTGACGCCTTGGGGGGGTGGCTGGACGAAGGTGGTGGCAAACGCCCCGTCCTCTCCCACCTCCACGGGCTCGCCGTCCACCGCCACCCGGGCACCTGCCTCGTCCACCCGCCCTCGCAGGACCACCTCCTCGCCCACCGGGACTGGTGCAGTGGGCGCCAGCACCTCCAGCTCCGGGGGAGTGGCGTCCACCGAGAACCGCCGCACCTCTCGCAGTGGGCCGAACGGGAACCCCCGGGCTACCTCCACCTCCAGCCGGTGCTCCCCGTCGGGGAGTGGGGGGATCTGGGCGGCGATGCCGGCGGGGTCCGCTCGTGCCAGCGCCTCCACCGGAATGCCGTCCAGGCGCACCGACACCAGGTCGGGCCCGGCCGGGCCCTGGATGGTGGCCACCACCTCCAGGCTCCCCGCCGCCTGGGCCCCGAGGACGGCCCCCTCCTCCACTCCCGTGACTTGCAGGGTCACCGACGGAAGGGCCAGGGCGCACACGCCCGCCAGCACCGCCAGCGGGAGCAGCGTGAAGACCAGCTTGCCCCGGCGAGTCAGCCGGTATCGGGTGCGAGGAGCGGCGGCGTGCTCGCTCCGCTGGGCTGGAGCGGTCACGCGAGCAGAAGGGGGGGAGTGCGTCATGGGTTGAGGGCGTCGAGGGTGGCCGGCGGGGATTCTATCCATCCTCGCCGGCGGTCGGCAGGTCGAGCCCTAGGAACCCTGCTCTCGGCGACGCCGCCGGAAGGCGGCCACGTTCTCCCGCGAGGTGCAGGAGTCGGAGCAGTAGCGCCGGGAGCGGTTCCGGGAGGTGTCCACGTAGACGTCCCGGCAGGTCGAGGAGTCGCAGACGCCCAGGCGCTCCTTGCCCCAGTCGCACAGCACGGTGGCCAGCCCCATGGCGGTGGTGGCCCCCAGCCAGCGGGCGGGGGCCGCCCCCAGGGGCTCGAAGTGCAGGTGGGGCTGGGAGCCGGCGTGCACGCTCAACCTGGGGACGGCTTCCACCTGCAGGAGGAGCTCGTTGAGGAGGGCGGCGGCCCGCTCCTCATCGGGGGCCTCGAAGATGCGGCGCAGCCGCTCCCGCAGCAGGCGCACCTCGGCTAGGTCGTGCTCGGCGAGCTCGTGGCCCCCCTCATGGGCCCCGTCGTATTCGGCCAGGAAGTCCTCCAGGTCTTCCGGATCTGCCAGGTCGTCCCGGCCGGACACCGGATTGAGGGTGTTGACCAGGTCGACCGCCAGGCGGACCGAGCGGTCGGTGTAGTGCGTGAAGTCCACTGATCGCTCCCTGGGGGCTGGGGTGGGGTAAGAATCATAGCGCCGGTCACCTGTTACTGCTTCCCGCCCCACTAGCCCGCCACGCCAACCGCGGGGCCCGCTCGCCTACAGTTTCCGGCCATCCAACTTCGGAGGGCTCCGGTAGTGCCAACCGCACAAGCACTCAAGCGGATCGACGTCCACTCGATTGAAGTCGCGTCGTCAGTCGACGAGGTCTGGCCGGTCACATGGAGCGTCGCGGTCCGCTCGTTTAGCGGACGTAGAACCGAGAAGGTCGCTGCCTTTCTCGGTTGTGATCCGCGTCGGGCCGAAAATGTCGCCGCGCCGCAAGCGGGCACGGCGACGCTCGCCGGGTTCCGCGTCGCGGCGGCCGCTGCCCCACACAAGTTGGTCTTGGAGGGCGCACATCGCTTCGCGCGCTATCGGCTCACCTTTCGCATCGACCCAGTTGCCTCGGGCAGGTGTCAAGTTCGAGCCGAAACGGATGCTGATTTTCCCGGCATGCGCGGCGTCGTCTACCGGGCTCTCGTTCTTGGTAGTCGCGGTCACATCCTTGTCGTCAAGCGGATGCTCAGACGGATCAAGCGACTGGCGGAGACAGGCGAACGCCGCGTCGCCCAGCTGGCCCAGGAAAACGATTCCAAATGAACCGCCGCGGCCGTTAGTGCCATCTCGCGAAGAGCCACGCGAGCCCTTCGACGACGTGCGCGGCGTGGTCTCATCGGGGTCGTGGTCCGGATTGAAGTCGGTGACAGAGACGCCGGAGGACGTTGGGCGCGGCGACGAGCGGTCGGGCGAGGGCGACGAGCTGGTCGAGTCGAGCCCGAGCGCTTGCGGGTAGCTGACGGTCGGCAGCACGCCCTCGTTGAGGACATCGAGGTCGAGGTGGAGCCACGCCGGACGCGCAGCGAGCCGGGCGGCGGCGTCGCTCCCCAGGCGGGCGGGACGGCGCTCGCGCGCCTTGGGCGCCGTGAGGGCGTGAATGGCGGGATCGAGGCGCTCGTTCTCGCCGGCGAGGTCGAGGAGAAGCTCGGCCGGGCGATGCCCGAGCAGCACGACGTGCCTGGGTTCCGCAGATCGAGCGGCTCGTTGCCGCCTATCGCGCGATCGGCGTCCGGTCCGCCGATGTCCTCGAGCTTCAGGTGATCGAGCTCACGCCGCGCCTGGCACAAGCCGCGGTCCAGTGGGGCTTGGTCGACCAGGAGGGAGGACGGATCTACGACTTCGACGCCTCGTACACGCTCGCCGATCTCGGCCAGGGCATGCGCATCACCGCGGTCGCCCACAACGAGGCTCCCCGTCTCCGAGCGTCGATCGAGCGCGAGCGGCCCAGGTAGGACGCGAGCCTCTACTGGCGGCCGACCTCCTGGGGCGACCGTCGCAGGCCGTACAGGGTACGCGGTCCCTCGCTGCACCGGCATTCGGTCTACCCGCGGGAGCGCAAGTCGGCGAGGGAGAGGATGAGATGGGTCAGTGGGTCGAGGTCTGTCGGTACATGGACCTCGGATGTTTGGAGCCGAGCGGCCCGGGCTCCTTCATCAAAGGAGACCCGATTCCCCCCATCGCCTCGAGGGATTGGAGGACCTGGTAGAGCGAGTCTCCCGGCTCCCACTCCTGCACGTCATCGATCAGGATCGGGTGCTGCCGGGAAGTGGTCACCGCCGCGAAGCCGTCCGCCCCCAGCATGGCGAAGAGGAAGGGAGGCTCGAGGGTCTTCCCAACGAGGTTGGGGGAGGTCGAGGCGAGGTAGGCGCCGCTTGGCCCAGCACTCCCACCGCCTCCATGGTGAGGGTGTTGCGGATGCGCCGGACGGCCTGCTCGAGGCCCTGCCCTTCCTCCTGCACCTCGGATTGCTCGGGTCAGTCGCCGGCCACGGCGAAGATCCAGTCCCCGTCTTCGGTGATGCCAACGCGAAACCCGATGTAGCCTCCGAACTGGCGCATCTGGGCGATCTCCTCTTCGCTGTAGAGGCCGGAGACCGCCCCCCAGTCCTCGTCGGTCGGATTGCCGGCCGCAGCGGAGGGCCACACGTAGATGATCTCCTCCGCCTCCAACGTGCCGTGGGGGAGTTGGAGCACCTCCACCAGCGGCGGGAGGGTGACCCACGCCTCCCGCAGCTCATCTGGCGAGGGCGGGTTGCTCCCCCCAAAGCTGTAGGAGAAGGAGTCGCGGCCGGCCAGGGCCAGCTCGACCAGGCGCTGCACATCGCCGGCCGCCGCCGCCTCCATGATCTCCCGACGGGTCTCGGCGACCGGGCCGGGGAGCTCCTCATCCGGGGATCCGACCGCCCCGACTTCCGACATGAGCAGGGTGGGCAGGCCGGAGACCTGCAACTTGTCCAGGGAGTTGCCTGCCAGGTCGAGCAGGAAGTTGGCGAACTGCCGGCCGTCCTGCAGTGAGGCCACCGCCAAGCGCCCGTCGAAGTCGGTTCGGCCCAAGGGCGGGGCCTCGGCGAGGGGAAAGGACGCCGCCTGCTCTCCCGCTGCCAGGTCCGACACCAACAGGGCCGAGGCGCCCCCGGCCTCCTCCTGGGCCAGGTAGGCCATGCTCGACCCGTCCGGGGAGAGCGACCCGGCGAAGACCGGGGACTGTTGCGGTTCCGGTCGGGGGTTGCCGGGGACCTCGAGCGGCTCGCCGGCCTCCGACAGGAACTGGAAGGAGGTCTCCGCTTCGGCCAGCCGGGAGACCAGGAACCGTCCGCCGCCGTAGGAGACCTGCGAGGGGCCGGACTCCCAGCCGCCCACCCGGACCACCTGCCGGGACTGGCCGGTGGCAAGGTCGTGGACGAAGAGCTCCTCGGTGGTGTCCTCGGGGGTGGTCCCCGATCGCCGCGTGTAGACCACCGTCGGGGAGCCCTCGATGATGGCGACGTCATGGAGCTGCAGGGTCTCGGTGCCGCCCGGCACGGCGAGCTCCTCCGGTTGGGTGGCGCCGGCCGGCAACCACAGGATGGTGGTGGGGCTGCTGACCTGGAGCTGGAAGACCACTCCGCCCCGCAGGTCGTCCAGCGCCAGCCTGGTGGCCAGGTCGTAGACGACCTCGGTCTGGCCGTCCCGCACCACCGAGATCCCCTCCTGGCCGGCCACGATGAGGTTCCCGGAAGAGAGAGCGGCCTGGGGCATGGTGGTGGTCACCGGCTTGGTGGTAGGCGTCGTGCTCGGCCCCGGTGCGGTGGTGGCCGTAGGGGTGGTGCTGAGCGTGGTGACGGTGGGCGCCGGCTCCTCTTCGGTCACCGGGCGCTCGCGCCCCACCGACCTGACCAGGAGAGCGGTCACGCCGGTCAGCGCCAGGATCAACAGGACGTTTCCCACCGCCGCCGCCATCTTCTTGCGGCGTCCCCTGCGCACCACCCGGTCGAGGTCGCCTGGGGGCGGCGCCAGGCGGGCCTCCTCTGCCTGCAGCTCCCTGCGGAGGCGGGTCTCGAGGCTCATGATCCCAACTCCTGTCGTAGTCGTGCCAGCGCCCGGTGGAGGCGGCTCTTCACCGTCCCCACCGGGATGCCGAGTGCCTGGGCGATCTCCTCGTGGCTCCACTCCAGCGAGTAGCGAAGGACCACCACCGCCCGGTGCTTCTCGTGAAGGGCCCGCACCGCCCTCCCCACCGCCGGGTCGGCCGGCTCCGGGTCCCAGGTGGGGGGCTCGTAGGGGATACCGAGCTGCTCCCGACGGCGGCGCCGCAAGCGAGAGCGGACCCAGTTGAGGCCCACCCGGTAGGCCCAGCCGGCCGGGTTGGCATAGGAG
>JALYHC010000013.1 GCA_030776765.1 Actinomycetota bacterium
TCCTGGAACATCATCTGCACCCGGTGGCGGAAGCGCCGCATCTGGTCCCTGGAGATGTGCGCCACGTCGATCATCGACCCGTCGTCCTGCAGCAGGATGTGACCCTCGGTGGCCTCGGTCAGCTTGACCAGCATCCTCCCGGTGGTGGTCTTGCCGCAGCCCGACTCCCCCACCAGCCCCAGGCTCTGGCCGCGGGGGATCTCGAAGTTGATGCCGTCCACGGCATGCACGAACTCGGTGGGCTTGCGGAACAGGCTCCTCTCCAGCGGGAAGAGCTTCTTGAGTCCCTCCACCTTCACCAGCGGCTGGCCGTCCACCGCCTGCAGCCTGGGCCGCTGTTCCTGCATGGTCATGCGGACAGCTCCTCACCCAGGGCCGGCACCTGCTGGAAGTGCCAGCAGGCAGTCAGGTGGCCGGGCGCCACCTCCTCCAGCGGAGGCTCCTCCAGCTCGCACTTCTCGGTGGCGAACGGGCAGCGCGGGTGGAAGCGGCAGGCCGGCGGCGGCTTGAGCAGGTTGGGTGGCTCGCCCTCCAGGGGCGCCAGCTTGCGGCGGGCCCCCTTGATGCTGGGCGTGGAGGAGAGCAGTAGCCAGGCGTAGGGGTGCTTGGGATGGGCGAACACCTCGCTGGTGGGTCCCATCTCGACGATCTTGCCGGCGTACATCACCGCGATCCGGTCGCTCACCTCGGCGATCACCGCGATGTCGTGGGAGATGTAGATGATGGACATACCCAGGTCGGCCTGGATCTTCTTGAGCTGCTTGAGGATGCGGTCCTGCACGATCACGTCCAGGGCGGTGGTGGGCTCGTCGGCGATGATCAGCTGGGGGTCGCATGAGAGGGCCATGGCGATCACCGCCCGCTGCCGCATGCCCCCCGAGAACTCGTGCGGGAAGCGGTCCATCGTCTCCTTGGGGAGGCCCACCAGCTGGAAGAGCGCGCCGATGCGCTCCCGTACCTCCTCGCTGGAGATGCCCGGGAAGTGGGTGCGCATCGCCTCCCGGATCTGGTCTCCCACCCGGTAGACGGGGTTCCAGGCGTTCATGGCCCCCTGGAAGACCATGGCGATGTCGTGCCAGCGGTGGCGCCGCATCTCCTCCTCGGGCAGCGGCACCAGGTCCACTCCGTTGAGGCGGATCTGGCCCTGCTTGATGACGGCGCTGGCGTCCAGCAGCCGCAGCAGCGTCATGGCGATGGAGGTCTTGCCGCAGCCCGACTCCCCCACCAGCCCCAGGGCCTCGCCCTGGTGGAGGGTGAAGGAGACGTCGTCGACGGCCGACACGTCACCTTCCCGGGTGCGATAGTGCATGACCAGGTGCTCCACCTCGAGGAGCGGCTCGCCTTGGTGGAGGCGCCGTTCGTCGAGCCTCAGCTTGTGGTCGAGGGCCGTCATCCAGCGACCTCAGCGCTGACGGAGCCGGGGGTTGATGACCTCGTCCATCGCCCGGCCCACCAGGAAGAAGGCGGCGGCCAGCAGGGTCACCGCCAGGCCGGGGGGCAGCAGCAGCCACCAGTAGTCGGTCCCGCTCAGAAAGTAGCCCTGGCTCTGGGCCAGGTTGATCATGATCCCCCAGCTCATCGGGATGTTGAGCAAGCCGAAGAAGGAGAGGACCGCCTCCAGGGAGATGGCCTCGGTGACCGTGAACATCATGTAGAGGAAGGAGAGCGGTAGCACGTTGGGCATGATGTGGCGGAAGATGATCCGCCAGCTGCTGCCCCCCGCCACCTTGGCGGCGTCGATGAAGGGCTTCACCTTCACCGCCAGCGCCTGGGACTTCAAGACGATGGCCGTTCCCCCGAAGCCGTTCAGCAGGCCGATCAGCAGGCCCAGCTTGGGCAGGGTGATGGTGAAGAGGGCGCTCACCACGATCAGGGTGGGGATGAGCGGTACCAGCAGGACCAGGTCGGCCTGGCGCATCAGGTAGCTGTCCACCCACTTGCCGTAGTAGGCGGCCAGGGAGCCCACGGTGGTGGCCAGCACCACGGTGACGATGGCGGCGATGACCCCCATCAGGAAGGCGGCCCGCGTGCTGTAGAGGAGCTGAGAGAAGACGTCCCCGCCCCGTGGGTCGGTCCCCAGCAGGTGCTGGCGGGAGGGAGGGGCCGGCTGCTGCGGGATCCTCACGGTGTCTCCCACGTCCACGAAGGGGTTGAGCCGCAGCCGGGCGCTGGCCAGGTCGATCTCGGTGGTGGGGTCGTTGACCTCCTCGACGATCGTCTTCTCGACCACCACCGCGTCGTACCCGAGCAGCGGGTGGTAGATGCGCTCCTGCCCTTCCCAGACGGTCTCCATCAGGATGGGGTGGGAGATGGCCATCACGGCGAACACCAGGATGATGCCCAATCCCAGCAGCCCGATCTTGTTCTCGGCGAAGAGCCGCCAGTTGTCCACCAGGGAGCGCCGAAGCAGCCGCAGGCGGATGCGCCAGATCGGCTCCTCGGGGGTTTCGGGGGCCGGCCCAGGAGGGGCCTCGACGACCGACAGGTCCCGCTCCGCCACCGCCTCCCGTCGGGTGTCGACGTCCAAGCGATCGGCCACGTCTACTCCTCAGCCTTGGTAGCGGATACGGGGGTCGAGGAAAGTGTAGAGGATGTCGGCCACCAGGTGCCCGACGAGGGCCAGCACCCCGATGAAGGCCAGCGCCCCGATGGCCAGCGGGATGTCCTCCACCAGGGCCGCGTTGAGGAGCACCTCGCCCATGCCGGGCCAGGAGAAGACCGCCTCGGTGATGATGCCGCCCCCGATCACGAAGGCCAGGGCCAGCACCAGCGAGGTGACCACCGGCAGCAGGGCGTTGCGGGCCGCATGGCGGTCCCGGACCACCGAGTCGGGCAGGCCCTTGGCCCGGGCGGTGAGGATGTAGTCCTCACGCAGGGTCTCCAGCATCGAGCTGCGCATGATCAGCATCACGCCGCCGAACACCACCAGGGCCAGCGTCATCACCGGCAGGATGAGGTGATGGAGGATGTCACCGGCGAAGGGGCGCATCGGCGATGTCCACCAGTAGCCCAGGAAGACCACCAGGACGGCGGCGAACCCGGCCCTGCGGAGGATGATCCGCCTGCGGCGCTCCCGCAATCGGTTGGAGGCCCAGGTGATGCCGAACATGACCACCGAGGCGGCCAGCGTGGTGAGCATCATGAGCTGGAACACCCGGTTGACCGAGAAACCGGAGCCGAACCACTCCTGGGGGTCGATGAACTTGCCCACCGGAAAGAGGCCGAAGATGAAGGCGAACAGCCAGATCATCATGAGGCCGAACCACGGGTAGAAGACCGTGTAGAGCATCACCCCGCCCACCGTCACCGCGTACTCGCTGGCCTTCCCCCGCTTCCAGGCGAGGATCTTGCCCAGGTAGAACCCGATCGAGTAGGCCACCAGCGTCGCCGAGAGGAACAGCACGATGGTGCGAGGGAGCCGCTCCAGGATGATCTTCGTGACCGGGCGGGGGTACTGGCTGAAGCTCACCCCCAGGTTGCCGGTGAAGAAGTTCTTGATGTAGTTCAGGTACTGCAGCCACAGGGGCTTGTCGAGGCCCAGTCGGGCCCGCACCATCTCACGGGCCTCCGGGGGCAGGTTGGGGTTGCTCACCAGCTGGGCCGAGATGTCCCCCGGCTGGGCATGGAGCAGGATGTAGAGCACGGAGAGGTAGATGATGAACAGCGCCACCATCTGGACGGCCCGCTTGCCGATGAACCTCAGCATCCCGCCGCCGGCTTCTCCTCGTTCGGGAAAGCCAAGCGTAGCACCGGACAGGAAACAGAGAGAGGGTGGGAGATTCCCACCCTCTCTCGGTCGCTAGCTAGTCCTATTGCCCTACTTGGCCGACTGCACCAGGCCGGGCACCGCGTTCAGGAACTGCAGGCCCGACAGCGTCTCGGTGAACGGGTAGTCCAGGCTCTCGTTCCGGTAGAACTCCAGGATCCCCGTGTCGAACAGCACGATGTAGGGCAGGTCCTGGGCGATGATCCGCTCGGCCTCCCACACCAGGTCGGCAGCCTCTTCCTGCTCCTGGGCCGCAAGCAGCTGGTTGGCCACCTGGTCGAACTCCTCGCTGTTGTAGCCCATGTTGTTGTTGCCGCCGCTCTCCTCGAGGATGTTCCGGCTGTGGAAGAAGGCGTCGTAGAAGTCCGGCGCCGCCGGGTTCCCGAGGCTCCACCCGAGGATGTACATGTCGAAGTCGGGCACCCCGGTGGTGGGGAAGACCGCGTCGACGATGGCGTTGAAGTCCGTCGGGTTGGCCCGGGCCGGGAAGCCCAGGTCGTTCAGCCAGCTCTCGATCCAGATCGAGTAGGTGGCCCGCAGCGGGTCGTAGGCCGGCCCGGGTGCCAGGATCTCCAG
>JALYHC010000014.1 GCA_030776765.1 Actinomycetota bacterium
ACGGTTGGTCGACGCCCCCCTACAAGATCAAGGACTACTACCCGGGCGACGAGGTGGTCGACCTGATTGGCATCTCGGCCTACAACTTCGGCGACTGCTACGCCACCTGGTCCAGCGTCTACCAGACCATGGGAGGGGCGGTCCACGAGCTGCGCACGACGGTCTCGGCCACCAAGCCGTACATCATCGCCCAGACCGGGAGCTCGAGCTGCGGGGGCGACAAGGACGCCTGGCTGCGGGAGCTGTTCGCTTTCACCGCTGCCGACCCCAACGTGGTCGCCCTCATCTACTTCAACATCGACAAGGAGACCGACTGGAGGGTGTGGCCGGACGCGAACCAGGGATGGAAAGACGGCATGCTGGCGCCCACCACCGTCTACCAGTGGCCGCTCTCAAGCTGGTTCCAGGCCGGACCGCTTCCCTTCCGCCCCCGGGCATCCGCCTTCTGGGACGACAACGGCTCTCCTCATGAGGCGGACATCAACAAGATCTACACCGCCGGCATCACCCAGGGCTGCGGCCCCGGGCGCTTCTGCCCCAAGGACCCGGTCACCCGGGCCCAGATGGCCGCCTTCCTCCTCCGGGCCCTGCCCGGCGACCACGACCGCCACCTGCTCGGCTACCGGGGCACCTTCCAGGACGTGCCCGCCGGACTGTGGTACACGGGCTATGTGGAGCACCTCTTCGACGGAGAGCATCGCATCACCAACGGCTGCGGCTCCCAGCCCCTTCTCTACTGCCCTGAGCAGCAGGTCACCCGCGGGCAGATGGCGGCGTTCCTGGTGCGGGCGCTCGGGCTGGCGCCGGGTGGTGACGACCGCTTCGGCGACGACCGCGGCCATCAGTTCGAGGCGGACATCAACGCGCTGGCCGCCGTCGGCATCACCAAGGGCTGCGGGCCGGGCCGCTTCTGCCCCGACGGCCCGGTGACCCGAGAGCAGATGGCCTCCTTCCTGGCCCGCGCCTTCCTGGCGGGTAGCTAGCCCGACCCCGGCCCCACAGGGGAGGGAGCAACGCGAATTTTTCTCAAGAGCCGGCACTCCATCTCCGATACGGAGCGTGTTGATTAGCCACGGATTGTGGTCAGGAGACCGGGGGGAAAATGCGGAAAGCCTTAGTCAGTCTGGTGGCCCTGCTGATGGCCCTTACGCTGCCGGCGCCTTCCGCGTTCGCCGGCAGCGACCTGGAGGCTGATTTCCTCAGCCTGATCAACGAGGAGCGGATCGCCCAAGGTCTCTCCCCGCTCACCCCCTACTGGGACTTGGTCGACGACGCCAGGGCCCATTCCCGCCTGATGGCCGGCGCCTTCGACATCTGGCACAACCCGGAGCTGGGCAGCGTCACCTCGGATTGGCAGGCGCTGGCCGAGAACGTCGGGATGGGCCCCACCGTCCCGGTCCTCCACGAGGCCTTCATGGAATCGCCCGGCCACCGGGCCAACATCCTGGGCGATTACAACTACGCCGGTGTGGGTGTGATGGTCGACAACTCGCAGACAATCTTCGTCACGGTGGTCTTCATGCGGGGGGTGGAGGGGCTGGTGCAGTCCTTCACGCCCCCCTTCCGCGACGACGAGGGCTCCGTCCACGAGCCCGACATCACCAGCATCTACCAGGACGGCATCACGAGGGGCTGCGCCCCGGATCTCTACTGCCCTTCCCAATCGGTCACTCGGGGACAGATGGCGGCCTTCCTGGTGCGCTCGCTGGGCATGCCAAACGGCCCCGACGCCTTCTCCGACGACGATGGGCACCTCTTCGAGTCGGACATCAACGCTCTCGCCGCCGAGGGGATTGTCCTTGGGTGCGGAAGCTCCCAGTTCTGTCCCGACCAGGCCGTCAGCCGGGGGCAAATGGCCGCCTTCCTGGCCCGGACCCTTGATCTCGTGGACGGGGCGGACGCCTTCTCGGACGACGGCGGCCACCTGTTCGAGCGCCAGATCAACGCCCTGGCCGCTTCCGGCATCAGCAACGGCTGCGGTGCCGGGAGCTACTGCCCGGACTCGCCGGTGAGCAGGGCTGAGATGGCCTCCTTCCTGGCGCGAGCTTTCCGCCGGTAGGCCTCCTTCTCTTTCATTTGGCGCGGCCTGACCACCGGGGGTAGGGTTCCCGCTTCTCCGTCTGCGGTGGGGCGAGCGCAACGGGAGGCAATATGCTCAGGACGTTTCTCGTTCTGGCCATCGTGGGGGCACAGCTCTGGTTTCTCGGCGCACCTGCCGAAGCCGACTTCGAGGACGATGCGGAGCTGGTCGTCCTGATCAACCAGGAGCGGATTCGCCGCGGCCGGGCGCCGCTGGCCCTGTACTGGGACCTGAAGGACGACGCCAAGGCCCATGCCGTTGGCATGGCGGGACGCGGTATCGTCTTTCACAGCCCGGACCTCGGCTCGACGACGAGCGGTTGGCAGAGGTTGGCCGAGAACGTAGCCGCCGGCCACGGCGCCGGGGAGCTGTTTCGGGGCATGTTGAGCTCGCCGAGCCACGCCGCCAACATCCTGGGCGACTTCAACTACCTGGGAGTGGGCGTGGCGACGGGCAGATCCGGGTTGGTGTTCGCGGCCATGATCTTCATGAAGGCCCCCGGTGGGCTGGCGGGATACTCGCCTCCCTTCCGAGACGACGACGGGTCTCCTCACGAGGCCGACATCACCAAGGTATTTGGGGCCAAGATCACCAACGGCTGCGCACCGGAGCGCTACTGCCCCAACCAGGCGGTCACGCGGGCCGAGATGGCGGCCTTCTTGGTGCGGGCTCTCGACCTGCCCGGCACCCGCCGGGACCACTTCTCGGACGACGCCGGCCACCCTCTCGAGGCGAGCATCAACGTCCTGGCGGAGGCGGGCATCACCTCGGGATGCGCCGCGGAGCGCTACTGCCCAAACCAGGCGGTCACGCGGGCCGAGATGGCGGCCTTCTTGGTGCGGGGCTTCGACCTGCCCGGCACCCGCCGGGACCACTTCTCGGACGACGCCGGCCACCCTCTCGAGGCGAGCATCAACGCCCTGGCGGAGGCGGGCATCACCTCGGGATGCGCCGCAGAGCGCTACTGCCCGGGCAGATTGGTGACCAGGGGCCAGATGGCCAGCTTCCTCAGCCGAGCCCTGGGGCCGTAGGGGCCTCTCCTCCCCCTTCTTCTCCCTCCCCCTTCTTCTCCGTCCCCCGCTTGCGGGGCCGGGGGGTTCGGGGGGAGGGCGGCCCTGCACTGACTGGGATCCTTCTCCGGCTGCCCACCGCCTGAAGAAGAAGGAGGGGGTCTTCCTTCAAGAACAACAATGGGAGAAGCGTTACCCGCGCGCCACGCTTCCCGCCGGCCTGCACGACTGGTCGTACTCGACCAGCCTGGGAGGTTGTTCCTCGTCAGAGCAGCCTGGACAGCCGGGGTCGCGGCGTAGCCGAAGGGTACGGAACTCCTCCTCGAGCGCGTCGTAGGTGAGCAACCGCCCCACCAGGCTCTCCCCGACGCCCAGCAGCAGCTTGAGAGTCTCCATCGCCTGGATGGAGCCGATCACGCCGGGCAGCACGCCCAAGACGCCTCCTTCCGCGCAGGACGGAGCCAGCTCGGGAGGAGGGGGTTCCGGGAACAAGCAGCGGTAGCAGGGGCCTAGGTAGGGGGCGAAGACCGTGGCTTGCCCCTCAAAGCGGAAGATCGAGCCGTGTACCACCGGCACCCGCAGGTGGAGCGAGGCGTCGTTGACCAGGTAGCGGGTGGGAAAGTTATCAGCGCCGTCCACCACCACCTGGTACTCGGCCATGACCTCCAGGATGTTGTCGGCGGAGAGGCGCTGGTCGTACGGCTCCACCTTGACGTCTGGGTTGAGGGCGTTGAGAGTCTCGCGGGCCGACTCCACCTTGGGCTGGCCCACCCGGTCGAGGTTGTGGAGCACCTGCCGCTGCAGGTTGGTGGCATCGACCACGTCGAAGTCGACGATCCCCAGCGTCCCCACTCCCGCCGCGGCCAGGTACAGGGCGGCCGGGGAACCCAGACCCCCGGCCCCGATCAGCAGCACTCGGGAGGAGAGCAGCTTCTCCTGGCCCTGCTCACCGACCTCCGGGATGAGCAGATGCCGGCTGTAGCGGGCCCGCTGGTCGTTGCTGAGGCTCTGGGGGATCTCCCAGGGGCGCCCTTCGTTCTTCCACTGAGTGAATCCGCCGGCGAGGGAAGCCACGTTGCCGTATCCCAGGTCCTGCAAGGTCTTGGCGGCCAGGGCGGAGCGCCCCCCGCCCGCGCAGTAGAGGACGACGGATGACTGGCGGTCCAAGACATGCCTGCCGATGGCTCCCTCGAGGGTGCCTCGGGGGACCAGGCGGGCGCCGGGGAGGGCCCCCTGCTCGAACTCATCGGGCTCTCGGACGTCGATGATCACCGGGTGGTCCTCGAGGCCGGCCTCGAGCTGCGCCGGGGAGAGCTCCCGGATCTGACGGCGAGCCTGGCTGACGAGCTCTTGGTAGGTGAGGGCCATTGCCCCTGCTCCAACCTCCCTCATGGCGATGCTATTTCGAGGCGGTGATCGCTGCCACCAGGCGGGGCAGCACCTGCCCGGCCGGTCCCTCCACCTTCACGTCGGCCCGGGCGTCGTGCTCGGTCGCTCCCAGATTGAGGATGACGAAGGGAACGCCGCGGTCGGCAGCCTCCAGGGGGACCCAGGCGGCCGGGTAGACGGAGAGAGTCGAGCCGACCGACAGAACCGCATCGGCTTCCCGGGCCAACTCCATGGCCCGTTCCATCTCGCGTTCGGGCATCATCTGCCCGAAGGAGATGGTGGCCGTCTTGAGGATGCCCCCGCAGTGAGGGCAATGGGGATCCGCCTCTCCCGCCCGCACGCGCTCCAGTACCTCGCCGGTCGGCCACATGGCCCGACACTGCAGACAGCCGACGCGGCGGGCTGTGCCGTGCACTTCCACTACCTCCTGCTCGGGCAGCCCGGCGGCCTGGTGGAGGCCGTCGATGTTCTGGGTGACGCACCCGGCCAACCGGCCGGCCCTCCATAGCTCGACCACTGCCAGATGGGCGCCGTTGGGAACCGCCCCATGAAGGGGCGAGGCGAGGGCCATCTGCCATCGCTTGCGGCGGATCTCCGGCTCTCGCAGGTAGCGCTGGAAGGTGAACTCGTTGGGATCGACCTTCTTCCAGATGCCCTGCGGACCCCGAAAGTCGGGGATCCCCGATTCGGTGGAGATCCCCGCTCCGGTGAAGACGAGGACCCGGTGCCGGTCGGCGAGCAGCCGGGCGGCATGGCGCAGGTCACTTTCCATCCGGGGGAGCGTACCGTGGACCTTTCCTAGCGCTCTTCCAAGGGGAGCAGCTTGCGGTGTTCGGCCCTCAGAGCCGGAGGCAGCAACTGTAGGTGCTTCACCGAGAGCAGCGGGACGTGGGCCCGGACCAGCAGGACGTCGTGCTCGAAGCGTACCAGGCCCTCCCGAGCGAGCACCGAGACGTGAAGTGGCAGGCGCAAGGAGCGCTGTCGGCGAGCGGCGGTGACCAGGCGCAGGAGGTCGGCGACGGCGCCCGGTCCCACCACCGCCGTCCAGAAGCGGCGCACATAGGGGTGCTCGGGGGAGTAGCCGGGCGTGGTGTCAACATCGTTCCACAATGTGGGCACCAGATGGGGACGCCTGCGGACGGTGGGCGAGAGGGCGGGATCCCCAGCACCCGGGAGTGGCGCGGCTTCCATCGTGACGGGAGGACGGGCATCCCGATGGAGGCTCCCGGGCGCTAGGGATGATCCCACACCCACTTCATATCAACTAGGTACACTTGAAGGCAAGAGGGAAGAGCCGGAAGCGCGAAAGAAACCGGCCCGCCACGAACTCAGGTCTTAGTGGCGCGCCGCGCGCGGCTCGAGCCTGCAGGTTCGTCCCACCCACCTACCTAGCTGGCAAACGGCGGAGAGAGCTCCAGCTGAGAGGCCCAAGGGAGCTCAGGTCTTGGCGGGCCGCCCTACGGTTTCGGCTTTGGGGGCTTCTTGTCCGGCGGGTCCTTCTTGGGCGGTGGGGGCTTGGCCTTGCCGACCACCAGGTTGACCGAGGCTCCGTGGGCCATCTCGGTGCCGGGGGCTGGTTCGGTGGCCAGCACCCGGTGCACCAGGTTGGGGTCGCCCACCTCCTGGGGCTGCACCCAGTAGCCGATGACCACCCCCGTTTGGGCCGCCAGCTGCTGGAGGGTGGCATCGGCTTCGGCCACCGTCTTGCCCCGCAGGTCGGGCAAGGGGGCCGAGGGCGGCCGCCCGCTCGAGACCCGGATGGCCACCGAGGTGCCCTGCTGCACCATCTGGCCTCCGGCGGGGCTCTGGCTCACCACGAGCCCCTCGGGCTGGAAGGAAGCAACCACCTGCCGCACCGGGCGGAGGTGGGCGTCGAGGACCTGCTTGGCGGCGTCGGAGGAGGAGAGGCCCACCACGTCGGGGACCTCGGCCTCCGGGGTGACGAAGAGCTCGCCCGCCTCCGCAGGGGTGGGCGGGAACTGGGCCACCGGGACCCCGGCCAGAGCGATGTCCATGAACTCCTTCCACATCGGCGCCGGCACCGATCCCCCATAGACCCGCGAGTAGTACTCCCCGTGGATGACCAGGTCGCGAAGCGGCTTCTGGGCGTCGGGAAAGCCCACCCACACCGCGGTGGTGATCTGGGGCACCCCCCCCAGGAACCAGGCGTCGTTGAAGTTCTGGTGGGTGCCGGTCTTGCCGAATTGGGGCCGGCCCAGCTGCGCCCGGGTGCCCGTGCCGCAGCACACCGCCTCCTCCAGGGCCCCCCGGGCGGCGGCGGCGATGGTGGGGTCCAGCACCTGCTGCTGGGAGGGCTGGTGCTCGTAGATGACCTCACCGGCGGCGTTCTCGATCCGCTCCACGATGTAGGGCTTGGCGTGGAGCCCGTTGGTTGCGAAGTTGCTGAAGGCGGAGGCCATCTCCAGCGGGCTGGTCGAGCCGGTACCCAACGTGAGCGAGTAGACCTCGGGGAGCTGGGACTGGATGCCCATGCGGTGGGCCACCTCCACGATCTTGGCTGGGCCCACGTCCACCGCCACCTGGGCGTATACGGCGTTGACCGAGTTCTTGGTGGCCTCCAGCAGGGGGATCAAGCCGTAGCCGGTGCGGTTGGCGTTGTGCACTGTCCACACCAGTGAGCCGTCGGGGGCGCAGGGAAAGGCGCACTCGATCTCCTGGGGGCTGCTCGAGTCCCAGTAGGAACCGAGCGTGATCCCCGACTCGAGGGCGGCCACCAGCGTGAAGGGCTTGAAGGCCGAGCCGGCCTGGCGGCGACCCTGGGTGGCCAGGTCGAACTGCTCGGCGTCGAACGGAAGCCCCGAAGCCATCACCAGCACCGCCCCGGTCTGGTTGTCGACCGAGGCGATGGCGCCGGTGGGAGCTTCTCCCTCCTCCGGCTGGGGGAGCCACTCGTTGATGATGCGGTTGGCCTCTTGCTGCAAGGCCAGGTCGATCGACACGGTGATCTTCAACCCCCCGCCGCCGGTGCACTTGGTGTCGGAAGCCTCGCAGCCGAAGATGGCCCGCTTGCGCTCTTCGTACGTGGGCCCCAGGAAGGCGAACTCGGGCTCGTGGAGCAGCTGGCGCTTGACCTCGGCCACCACATGGTCGGCCGGGCCCTGGAACTCGCTGTGAGGCACCGTCTCCAGCGGGGCCTCCTTGGCCCCGTCGGCTTCCCGGCGAGTCACAAAGTTGTTGACCACCATGGCGTCCAGGACCTGGTTGCGGCGCAGCAAGGCCCGCTCCTTGCCGCTACGCGGGTCGTAGAGGCCAGGGTTGCGGATGAGGGTGGCCAGGGTGGCCGCCTCGGCCAGCGAGACGTCCTTGAGCGGCTTGTCGAAGAACTCCCAGGCGGCCGCCTTGACGCCGTAGGCGCCCGATCCGAAGTAGACGGAGTTCAGGTAGAACTGCAGGATCTCGTCCTTCGTGTACCGGCGCTCCAGCTCGGCGGCCAGCACCGCCTCGGAGATCTTTCGCTCGATGGTCTGCTCCGAGCCCACGAAGTTCTGCTTGACCACCTGCTGCGTGATGGTGCTCCCCCCCTGACGAGCGTTGCCCTGTACGTTGCTCACTGCGGCCCGCATGATCGACTGGAAGTCGATCCCCTCGTGCTCATAGAAGTCGGAGTCCTCGGCGGCCAGGATCGCCTGCCGCACCACCTTGGGGACGTCCTTCAGCCGGACCGGCTCCGAATTGCGCCCGGCGTGCAGCTCGGCCAGCACCACGCCCTCCTTGGTGTAGACGCGCGACAGCCGGGAGATGTCGGGCAGGGTGAGGTCCATCCCCTGTACGTCGGGCAGGTAGCGCCGGTCGAGGTCGGTGAAGGTGCCGTAGGCCGCCGAGACGGACAGGAAGGAGAACAGGCCCACCCAGGAAGCGGACAGCAAGGCCACGATGACCAGCGTCGCCACCGCCGCCAGACGGCGGCCGCGGCGCTCCTGGCGCTCGAAGTGGTGGATGCGGGCTGGAGGCATGGCCCTCACTCTTCTGACGCTGGGGAGACGGGGAAGGTTCTGGGTAGCATGACCCGGCAGCGTCAATAGCTTAACCATGAATCGCCCGAATTCCACAGGATCCGAGGACCGGCACACCTCGAGTGGCATCGAGGTCAAGGTCGTCTACGGCCCAGACGACCTGTCGGGCTGGTCGGCCGAGGACCAGCTCGGAGAGCCGGGGCGCTTCCCCTTCACCCGCGGCCCATACCCCACCATGTACCGCGGGAAGCCGTGGACGGTTCGCCAGTACGCCGGATTCGGGACGGCCGAGGCCACCAACGCCCGCTTCAAGGCCCTGCTCGGGGCCGGCCAGACCGGCCTGTCGGTGGCCTTCGACCTGCCCACCCAGATGGGCTACGACTCCGACCACCCCATGGCGGCCGGGGAGGTGGGCAAGGTGGGGGTGGCCATCGACAGCCTGGAGGACATGCGTCGCCTGATGGAGGGCATCCCGCTCGGGGAGGTGACGACGTCCATGACCATCAACGCCACCGCCGCCATTCTCCTGCTGCTCTACCAGCTGGCGGCGGAGGAGCAAGGGGTGGCCGAGGATCGGATCCGGGGGACCGTGCAGAACGACATCCTCAAGGAGTACGTGGCGCGCGGCACCTACATCTACCCGCCGCAGCCCTCCATGCGGCTGGTTACCGACCTGTTCGGCTACTGCTCCCGGGAGCTCCCCAACTGGAACACCATCTCCATCAGTGGCTACCACATCCGTGAGGCCGGCTCCACCGCGGCTCAGGAGATCGCCTTCACCCTGGCCAACGGCCTGGCCTATGTCGAGGGGGCGCAGCGAGCAGGGCTGGAGGTGGACGACTTCGCTCCCCGGCTCTCCTTCTTCTGGAACGGCCACAACCACTTCTTCGAGGAGGTGGCCAAGTTCCGCGCCGCCCGCCGGATGTGGGCTCGGCTGCTGCGCGATCGGGTAGGCGCCCGCCGGCCCGAATCCTGCCGCATGCGCTTCCACACCCAGACGGCGGGGAGCACCCTCACCGCTCAGCAACCCGAGAACAACATCGTCCGCACGGCGATGCAGGGCCTAGCGGCGGTGCTGGGTGGCACGCAGTCGCTGCACACCAATGCCTACGATGAGGCGCTCGCCCTGCCCAGCGAGCGATCGGCCAAGGTGGCCCTCCGCACCCAGCAGATCCTCGCCTTCGAGTCCGGGGTGGGAGACACGGTCGATCCCCTGGCCGGCTCCTACTACGTCGAGTCGCTCACCGACGCTTTGGAGGAGCGGGCCCGGGAGCTGCTCGGGCAGATCGACGGCCTGGGGGGAGCGGTGGCGGCCATCGAAGCGGGCTTCATGCAGGGCCTGATCGAGGAGGCTGCCTACCGTGAGGCCCGTCGTGTGGAAAGGGGGGAGTCGGTGGTGGTGGGCGTGAACCGCTTCGGGGAGGGTGACGAGGAGCCTGTGGAGGTGTACGAGCTGGACCCGGCGCTGGTTGCCCGGCAGGAGCAACGGGTGCAGGAGCTGCGCTCGGGACGAGATGCACATCGGGTGGAGGCGGCCCTCAAGGAGCTGCGAGCCACCGCCGAGGGCGACGGCAACCTGCTGTACCCGATGAAGGACGCCCTGGCCGCCTACGCCACCGTCGGCGAGGTCTCCGACGTCCTGCGAGAGGCCTTCGGCGTCTATCAGCCGCGGAGATGACCGAGGAGGACCGCCGGCCCCGGTTCCTCATCTTGGGGGCTGGTCCGGCCGGCAACAGCGCCGCCACCACCGCCGCCTCGCTGGGGGCGCGAGTGGTGCTGGTGGAGCCCGCCATCGTGGGGGGAGCGGCCCACCTCTGGGACTGCATACCGTCCAAGACCATGGTGGCCACCTCGGCCCGTCTGGA
>JALYHC010000015.1 GCA_030776765.1 Actinomycetota bacterium
AATCAGAGGTGACAGCCGCGATGCGCAAGCTCGCTGGACCAGACCCGGACGCTCCTTAGAAACCACGACGACGGCCCGCTGCTGCTCTTTCCCATCGACTGCCAGCCCCGCTTCTCCAGCCCCATAAGCTATTGGGGCTCCGCCTATCACGGCGTCACCTTCCGTGCCTTCGAGCTGGCCCTACTCGCCCTTCTGACCCTCTACCTGCTCGGGTCGGCGCTGCCGGGCCACGGTCATCGCCACCGCTGACGAGGCGGGCAGAGAAGGTTCCCCACCCTGCAGTGGAGACCGCTGCCACAGCAAGGGCACGGCAGGAGTTACTCTTTCGGCCGCAGCCATGCGGATCGTCATCGTCGGAGCGGGAGCGGTGGGTTCATACCTGGCCGAGCGTCTGTCGGCCGGGGGTCAGGACGTGGTGGTCGTGGAGGCCGACCAGCGACGCGCCGACGCCCTGCAGGATGCCCTCGACTGCCTGGTGGTGCACGGGAACGGCGCCAGCCCCCGGGTGCTGGCCGAGGCGGGCATCGACAAGTGCGACCTGCTCATCGCCGTTTCCGACAATGACGAGGCCAACGTACTCGCCTGCCGGGCGGGCACCCAGGCCGGCGTCCCCACCACCCTGGCCCGGGTGGAGGATGCCGACCTCCGTATCGAGCTGGAGGAGCTGGGCGTGGATGCGGTGATCGATCCCGGACAGACGACCGCTTTCGAGCTGCTGAGGCTGATCCGTCGAGGTGGGGTCTCGGAGATCATCGAATACGGGGATGGCCGGCTCTCCCTCATCGGGGGCCACATCCAGCCGGGCTCGAAGGTGGCCGGCGCCACGCTGGCCAAGCTGCGGGAGAGCACTCCCCACTGGGACTGGATCGTGGCGGTGGTGGTGCGCAAGGGCGCCACCATCGTGGCCAGGGGGGACGTCGAGCTCCAGGTGGGCGACCACGCCTTGGTCATGACGCGCAGCGAGCAGGCCGACGAAGCCATCAACCTGCTCGGGTTCACCCCCGTCCCCGCCCGGCGGGTGATGATCCTCGGCAGCACTCGTCTGGCCGAGCTCACCACCGATCTGTTCCTGAGCGAGGGGATCCACGTCACGGTGGTCGAGCAGGACGCCGATCGGTGCAACCTGCTGGCCGATCGCCAAGGGAAGGCGCTGGTCATCTGCGGGGACCCCACCGACCCCAAGGTCCTCGCCGGGGCGGACATCGACCGCATGGACGCAGTGCTGGCTCTGACCGGATGGGACGAGGTCAACATCCTCTCCTGCCTGGTGGCCAAGGCGCTCGGAGTTCCCACTGCCGTGGCCCGCTTCGCCCGGGTGCAGTACGTCGGCCTCCTGGAGGGGGTGGGGATCGATGCGGCCGTGTCGAGTCGCCTGGCCGCCGCCAACGCCATCCTCCGCTACGTCCGCCGGGGGCGGGTGCACTCGGTCGTCACCTTCGACGACACCGATGCGGAGGCCATCGAGCTCGAGGTGGGGCCGCTGAGCCCGGCGGCCGGGAGGCGGGTCTCCGAGCTGGGGCTCCCGCGCTCGACGGTGTTGGGTGGCGTGGTACGCGGCTCGGAGGTCTTCGTTCCCGGCGGCGACAGCCTCATCCAGCCCGGTGACCGCCTGGTCGTCTTCACCCTGCCGGAGTCGATTCGGGAAGTGGAGCGCCTCTTCGGCTAGCCGCTGATGCTGCCGCGAGTGGGGTACATCCTGGGAGCGGTGGTGGCCGCCTCGGGGGCCGCCATGCTGACGGCGGTGGTCGTCTCGCTCCTCTATGGCGAATGGGGCCAGGCCACGGGGATCGGCGCCGCCGCCCTCATCACCGTCTCGGCGGGTGGCCTGGCGATGTGGCGATTGCAGCTGCGAGGCGAGTTGAGCGTCCGGGAAGGCTTCGCGGCAGTGGGCCTGGCCTGGTTCGCCATGGTGCTCTTCGGCGCCCTGCCCTACCTGCTGACCGGCTCCACCACCGCCGTGAGCGATGCCGTGTTCGAGGCAGCCGCGGGCTTCACCACCACCGGAGCCTCGATCTTCCCCGACCCCTCTGCCCTCTCTCACGGCATACTCTTCTGGCGGGCCCTAACCCAATGGGTGGGAGGGATGGGGGTGATCGTGCTCTCGGTGGCCATCCTCCCCCTGCTGGGGGTGGGGGGCATGCAGCTGGTCCGGGCGGAGTCCCCCGGCCCCCAGCCGGACCGCCTCACTCCCCGTTTCCGGGAGACGGCCAAGCGCCTCTGGCTGATCTACGCGGGATTGACCGCCCTCGAGGCGGCGCTGCTGGCGGTTGGCGAGATGAATCTCTTCCAGGCGGTGGCCCACGCCCTCACCACCATGTCCACCGGGGGGTTCGGGACCGAGGCCGCCTCCTATGCCGAGTTCAGTCCTTATACGCAGTGGGTGACGGTGGTCTTCATGGTGCTCGCCGGCACCTCCTTCGCCTTGCACTATCGAGGCCTGCGCCGCCCCGCTTCCTATCTCCGTCATCCAGAGTTCCGGCTCTATCTGCTGTTCCTGGTCTTGGCCATCACCGTGGTCACCTTCCGCATCTGGGAGGGCGGCCCGTTGGGCGAGACGATCCGCACCTCCACATTCAACGTCACCTCCATCCTCACCACCACCGGCTACGCCAGCGCCGACTTCGCCACCTGGCCGTCGGGCGTCCAGATCCTCCTGGTCGGGTTGATGTTCGTCGGCGGCATGGCCGGGTCCACCGCCGGCTCGGTGAAGGTCTATCGCCTCGCCGTCCTCACCCGCGCCTCGGTGGCCGACCTGCGCCGCTTCCTCCATCCCCGTGGGGTCTTCGTTACCCGCTTCGGTGAGCAGCGGGTGCCCGACGCCATCGTGCAGAGCGTCCAGTCCTTCTTCCTCTTCTACATGTTCCTCTTCATGACCGGCACGCTGGTGATGGGGCTCATCGAATCCAGCCTGGCCGCCGGCCTCGACCTGGTCACCTCGGCCTCGGCGGTGGCGTCGGCCCTCGGCAACATCGGGCCGGGCCTGGGGTTGGTGGGCCCCACCGCCAACTACCTGTTGGTGCCGGCGGCCGGCAAGTGGCTGCTGGCGTTTCTGATGGTGGTGGGCCGCCTGGAGCTCTTCCCGGTCCTCCTCCTGTTCACTCCCGAGCTGTGGAAGCGCTAGAGAGAGACAAGCGCTCGGCAACCGTAAGACCACTTCGAGTCCCACTGCCCGCACGCTTCCGGAACGGACGGGGCTAAACGCTCCCGCTTCGCCGGCGAAGCAACGCAGGGACCACCCGGCTCAGTGAGCGCAGCAGGCGGGAGAGCGCCAACAGGCTGACAATGATGCCCCCGCCGGCGATGGCGGCCTGCCACTCCAGCGGCAGGCCGTACCACTGGGCGGCGGTCCCCTCCCACATCGAGGCCATCATCTCCTCCCACCACAGGACCGGTGCGGCCGGCCTGCGGAAGGGGGAGGGCGAGACGGCCCCGAAGGTGAACGCCTGGAGCCCGCCATTCGGTGCGGCCGACTTCACAGCAGCGGGGACCGGGGCGGCAGAGGCGGTCAAGGTCTCTTCCACCGGAGGAGCCGGCGGGGCGGCGGCCGGAGCAGCAGGGACCGCTTCCACGGGATCGACCGGCATGACAGCCGTGGTCGAGCTGGCCGGCGGGGAAGCTGTGCTCGAGCCCTCCACCTTCGGGCTCTGCACGGTTGTGGAGGTGGTGATGGGCGTGGTTGTCGTAGTGGTGGTGGGCGCCGTCGCCGGCTGAACGGGAGCAGGAGTGGCACTTGGCTCCGCCGAGCCGCTCACCTGCTCGGGCGGAGCCTCCGCCTCACTGGGGGGCGGCGCCTTCTTCTCCTTGTCCTCGGGGTCGTCCTCACCGCCCTGCCCAGGCGGATCCTCGGGAGGGCCAGGCTCCTCTGGGGGACCGCCCCCGCCTCCTCCCCGTCCCCGCCCTTGGCCTTTGTCTTCTTTGTCCTCTTTGTCCTCTTTGTCCTCTTTGTCCTCTTTGTC
>JALYHC010000016.1 GCA_030776765.1 Actinomycetota bacterium
AGCGTCCTCCATCACCTCAGCGACGGTCCTCTGCCCGGCTGTGCGCTCCAGGACCGTCCACCTCACCAGTCCCAGCAGACGCCCACCGGATACGACCGGCACCACATGCGCCTCCCGGACCACCCGCCGTGCATCGGCGACCTGCAGATGTGGGCTCACGAACTGCGGGGTCACCATGTGCTGATAGGCACGGGCCGTGGCCTGCCTCACCACCACCGCTCCGGCCGGCGCCCGCGCCCGGAGGCGGGCGCCCGCCCCCAGCAGCAACCGCTGCACCAGCGACCCTCCCGGCGATCCGAGCACGATCAGAGAGCCCGGCGGGAGCCGCTCGACGAGACGGGAGGCCCGCTCCGCCTCCAACGCCCAGCCCTGCAGATGGGGAGCCGCCCGACCGGCCGCCTCCAGCGACGCCTCGGCCGCCGGTCGTTGTTGTGGCAGGCGGAAGGCGGCCACCATGCGCCCGGGCACGCCCAGGGCGTTCGTCAGGCGGGCCGCCACCCAGGCAGCCAGAGGGGAATGAGGTCCGCCCCCCACCGCCGCCACCACCGCCTTGATGCTCTGGGGAGCGAAGTCCTGGGGAACGGCGACGCTGACGAGGTCGAAGGAGGAAGGCATGCGCCGGCAGACGAGCAGCCGCGCCCGGGAGGCGATGCAGGCCTGGGAGAGGTCGCCGGAGGCACGGTGCGCCCCACCACCGCCCAGCAGCTCCGCCAGGGACCGGCATCCGGCCCCCCGGGTCCACAGGACCTCGTGCCGGGGAGGGACCTGGCCAGGTGCGGGCTCCCAGGGACCATCGCGCAAGGGAGAATCGCTCAGGAGAGCCTCCGAATCCGCCACACTCCGTGGCTACGAGTATACGAGGCCGGGCCGGGTTGTGGGGGCGGGGCGCGCTCGAAGCGATCCTGGTCGAGCGGCCGTCAAGGAGCCATGTCGTGGGTGTGATGGTGCCCGTCCACGTGCTCATGGGTGTGCGGGCCGGCCGGCGACAGGAGCACCCCGGTGGTGAGTAAGTAGACGAACAGGCCCAGCCTCCACGGCAGGCCCACGGGGGAGGGCCTTCTCGTCGCACTCCAGGGATGGAGCGTGGCCAGCAGGCCGGCGAGGGCTGCCACCTGGAAGGCGGTCGCCGTCACATCGAGGAGGCCGATGGGCTCCGGGACGCCCGGTATGTGACCAAAGGGGAGGCCGACGGTGCGGGAGAGGGCCCAAGCGGACACCCCGCCGGCGTTCCCGACGGCGCCGATGGTGGAGAGCAGACCGGCGAAACGGGCAAGGGGCCGCAGCATCATCAGCCAGGCCCAGGCCAGCTGCAACCCGGCGGCCAGAGCGAAGAGTGCGCCCAGCACCGGAGCGACGGCTAGGTGCTCAGCGACGACCGCCAGGTGCAAGACGCCGGCGGCGCCGGTGAGCAGGGCGGCGCTCTGCCGGAATGTGCCCAGCTGGTCATCGTGCATGATGTGCCCTTCTCGCGCTCGGCGCCAAGACCCCCTCCGGGAGCAGAGATCGGAAGGACGGCGCAAAGTTTGAAGATTTTCGCGACCTACCCCGACTCCCGGTACCCTGTGGTGGGATCCGATCCCAGGGGAGATGATCGACCGGCTATCAGCCGAGTATCGGCTACTGCTGCACTGCGCCACCCTGCAGCCGGCACCGTCCCAGCAGGTCCTCGCCGACCTGCTGGACGAGGCGCTTCAGTGGCCGCGCCTAGTGGACCTGGCCTCCTGGCACCGGCTCTCTCCCCTCGTCTTCGAGCAGCTTCGCAGGCCGGAACTGGTTTCCCAGGTACCGCCCGACGCCATGGAGGAGCTCTCCGCCGCCTACTACACCACCGCCGCGCGCAATGCCCATGCCCTGCAGGAGCTGGCGGATGTGCTGCTGGCCCTGGCCGCCGAGGGCATTGCCTGCACGCTGCTCAAGGGAGCGGCGCTGCTGGGAAGGGTCTATGCCAACCCGGCCCTGCGGCCCATGAGCGACCTAGACCTCCTTGTCGAGGAGGGAGACATCGGCCGAGCCGAGCGGTTGCTGGAAGGCATGGGGTACAGCCCCATCCACGACGAGCGGATGCAGGAGGCGATGCGCCGCAGCTTCCGCCACTATCCCCCCCTTCGCAACCGCCAAGGCACCCTGTCGGTGGAGCTGCACCGGGACATCGTCGACCCGCCACTTCACTACCGCCTCCAGGGGTTCTGGGAACGGGCGCGTCCTGCCACCGTGGCCGGGGTCGCTACCCGAGTGCCGGCGCCGGAGGACCTGCTCGTCCATCTCTGCCTGCACTTCTTCATGGACCGCCACTCCTTCCGGCCGGGAGCCCTGAAGGAGCTCGTCGACATCTCGGAGACCATCCGCCACTACC
>JALYHC010000017.1 GCA_030776765.1 Actinomycetota bacterium
AGGGCGAAGATCCCCAGGTGGAGCGCCACCGCCGAGAGGTCGCCGGCCCTGTCGAACAGCCGCAGGCTCTCCTCCAAATGGGAACGGGCGGCCGGTAGGTCCTCCATGTCCACTTCGACGACCGCCAACAAGAAGAGTGCCCAGCCCAGGCCGAAGGGGTCGTCCACCTCCCGCCAGATGGCCAAGCTCTCCGAAGCCAGCCGGAGGGCTTCCCCGAGATCCTCCTCGAGAAGGTATAGGTCGGTAAGGGCCCAGAGGACCTTGGCTACCCCCGCCCGGTCCCCCAGGTCCCGAGAGATGCCCAGGCTCTCCTCGAGCAGGGACTTGGCCTGGTCAGGCTGAAGCGCCCACATGTATGCGAAGGACAGGTTGTAGAGGGCGTTGGCCACCCCGGCACGATCGCCCAGCTCCCGGTACAGCTCCAGGCTCTGCCCATAGAAGTTCCCGCTCGCCTCGGTGTCCCCCTGCCAGTAGGCCACGCCACCGGCCGCCTCCAGTCCCCGTGCCCGGAGTGCGGGACCGGGCGCCTCCAGGGCCAGCAGGTCCTCCAAGCGCTGGCGAGCCTCGTGGAGGTGCCCCCGCATCTGCCAGAAGCGCCACAAGGCGGCGGCCAGCCGGTAGGCCGTCTCTGCGTCGTGGCCCATCGACCAGCTCAGTGCCGCCCGGAGGTTGTCGTGATCATGGGCCAAGCGGTCCAGCCAGGGGCGCTGTTCCAGACTGGTGAGGCGCGGCTCCGCCTCCTCCGCCAGAGCGAGGAACGCCTGGGCGTGGCGGCGCCGCATCTCCTCCGCCTCCCCCCTCTGCTCGAGACGCTCCAGGGCGAACTCCCGGATGGTCTCCAGCATCAGGAAGCGAGGCTCCCCCTCCGCCTCTTGCTGGCGGAGCAGGCTCTGGTCGACGAGCAGGGCGAGGCCGTCGAGGACGTCAGCCTCCAACCCCGCACCGCACACCTCCTCGGCCTGATCCAGCCCGGCACCCCCCGTGAAAACTGCCATCCGCTCGAACAGTCGGCGCCCGCCCTCGTTCAGCAGGTCGTAGCTCCAGGCGATGGCGTCGCGGAGGGTCTGCTGACGGGTGGGGAGGTCGCGGGAACCTCCCGCCAGGAGCCCGAGGCGGTTCTCCAGCCGGCTGAGGATCGCTTGGGGGGTGAGCAGCCTGACCCGGGCGGCGGCCAGCTCGATCGCCAGCGGCAGCCCGTCGAGGCGGGCGGCGATCTCCGCCACTGTCCGGACGTTGCCGGGTGCGAGCTGGAAATCGGGCTTGACCGTCGCCGCCCGCTCGGCGAAGAGGTCTACCGCCTCGTAGTGCGCCAGCTGGTCCGGGGACTGCAGCCCGTCGAGGTCGGGCACCCCCAAAGGCGGGACCGGATACACCTGCTCACCCGAGACCTGCAGCGGGCCGCGGGAGGTGACCAGCACCGCCAGGTCCGGTGACATCCCCAGCAGCTGGGACACCTGGGAGGCGGCGGCCAGCACCTGCTCGAAGTTGTCGAGGACCAGGAGGAGCCGCTTGTCGCGGAGGTGCTCCGCCAGGCGCTCTTTCGGAGGCCGAGGCCCTTGGGGTAGGCCCAACGCATCGACGATGGTGGAGGGCACCAGCTCCGGGTCGGTGACCGGGGCGAGGGGCACGAAGAAGACCCCATCCGGGAAGCGTTCAGCCACCTCGGCGGCCACCTGAAGCGAGAGGCGGCTCTTGCCCGTCCCTCCCGGCCCGGTGAGAGTGAGGAGGCGGGTGCGGGAGAGGAGCTGGGACGCCTGGCTCACCTCCCGCTCCCGGCCGACGAAGCTGGTGAGCTGGAGAGGCAGGTTGTTGGGGGTGGCCTGGAGGGAGCGGATGGGGGGGAACTCGGACGGCAGGCCATCGGCCACCAGCTGGTAGAGGTGCTCCGGCTGGGCGAGATCCTTCAGGCGGTGCTCGCCCAGGTCCCGCAGCCGCACGTCGGGGGGGAGAGCCTGCTCAACCAGGGCCCGGGTGGCCTGGGAGATCAGCACCTGGGAGCCGTGCCCGGCGGAGGCGATTCGGGCCGCCCGGTGGACGTCGAGGCCGAAGTAGTTGTCGCCCCCCAGGACTCCCTCGCCGGAATGGAGCCCCATCCGCACCCGGACCGCCTCCCCGTCCAGCCAGTCGTGGCCCACCAGGGCCCGCTGGGCGCCCACCGCCCCCTTCACCGCTTGCAGGGCGGAGGGGAAGACGCAGAAGAAGGCATCACCCTCGGTGGAGACCTCCACCCCCTCGCACTCCTCCACCGCCCGCCGCACCAACCGGGCATGGGTCTCGAGGACGCCGCCGTAGCGGTCCCCCAAGAGCTGCAGGAGCCGGGTCGATCCCTCGATGTCGGTGAAGAGGAAGGTGACGGTCCCGGTGGGGAGGTTGCGTGTGCTCACCGCTGGTCGATCCATCTGCTACCGGTGCTCACGATGTCGGCGACTGTCGCATTCTCGCACGTCATTGGAAAGGGAAGGCGTGGGCGCGGAAGTCTCGGTAAGGTGAGGTTGTGAGCGATCACCGAAGTCGGCGGCTGGTTCGGCCCCGGCAGGGACGCGTCATCGCCGGCGTGGCCGCCGGTCTCGCCGACCGGTTCGGGATGAGCCGGACCCTGGTCAGGGTGCTCTTCGTGCTGTCCCTGGTCCTTCCCGGTCCGCAGATCGTGATCTACCTCGCCTTGTGGATCCTCATCCCGGAGGAGTGACGGGAGCGCGAGGCGGGCCGCTATCCCGCAAGGTGATCTGAGACGTAAATAGAGCCCGAACCACAAGATGTTGTGGTCGGCCCGGCGGTTGGTGCGGCTATTTTCATCCGTCCCGGGCCGCCCGGCACGGGCGGTGGAGTGCTTTAGGCAATAGCTGCCCGTGGCGCGCCACTAAAGCCTTAGGTTCGTCTGGCAGCGGCCATATGTCACAATGAAGGTGTGCCTCTGCGCTCCTCTCGCCCGTCGAGCTATCGATGGGAAACGGCCGGGGGGGTAGTGCCGCTCCATGAGGTGCCAACCACGCTGGGGAGGTGAGTGCCGCCATGAAGGAGATCAACCACATGGACCTGGTAACCCGGGGCGATTTGGAGGCTCTGCTGCAGATGGGAGAGGGGCCGTGCGTATCGCTTTTCATGCCCACTCACCGCGCCGGCCCCGAGATGCGGCAGGACCCCATCCGTCTCAAGAACCTGCTGGGCGAGGCCGAGCAGCGTCTGGGGGAGGCAGGCCTGCGCGCCCCCGAGGCCCGAGCCCTCCTCGAGCCGGCTCGCAAGCTGCTCGACGACCAGCAGTTCTGGCGTCATCAGAGCGACGGGCTTGCGCTGTTCGTGAGCCCGGGACGGTTCCATCCATACCGCCTTCCTTTGGAGCTGTACGACCTGGTGGTGGTGGGGGAGCGCTTCCACATCAAGCCGCTGGTCTCGTTGCTCAGCGGAGACGGCCGCTTCTATCTGCTGGCGCTCAGCCAGGGGGAGGTGCGCTTGCTGCAGGGCACCCGCTACACGGTGGGCCAGGTGGAGCTGGACGGCGTGCCCGAGAGCCTGGCCGAAGTGCTACGTCGGGAGGGCCTGGAGCGGCAGTTGCAATTCCACAGCCACGGCGGGCCGAGGGGGGCCGGAGAGCGCAGCGCCATCTTCCACGGGCACGGGGAGGCCGAGGAGGACGCCAAGGACGACATCCTCCGCTTCTTCCGTCAGCTGGATCGCGGCCTGGGTGAGCTGCTCCAGGGCGAGCAGGTGCCCATGG
>JALYHC010000018.1 GCA_030776765.1 Actinomycetota bacterium
TCTCCTTCCTGCACACGCTCGGGGAGGAGTGAGCCGCATCCCCCTCTCTCCGTGGAGCTGTTCGGTCGTCGATTCCACGTACTGAGCACTTTCCACCGCTCGAAAACTGCGCGGATACCGGGTAGCAGAGCAGTTGACGACGACCGTCGGGTCCAGCCGACCCGAGGAGGAAGGGTGTACGAAGTGCAGGACTGGGCAGAGGTTCACCGACTCTACCACCGGGAGGGGTGGTCCAAGGCACCCGCAAGCTCGAGATGAGCCGCAACACCGTGGCCAGCCTGCTCGAGTTGCAAGAGCCTCCGCGCTACGAGCGCCGGGCCACCGGCTCGATCCTTGATCCGCACAAGGGGATGTGGGTGAGTTTGGAGAAAGCGAGACCCATCTCGCCGAGATCGGCCATGGCGAACGGATGCTCCTCGAAGGATCCACGTGCCTCGCCACTCGCGAGGCGCTCTCGGTCACAATCTGGTGTCAAGCTCTTGGCTGAGGTCGGAGATGGGCGAAGGAGCCTGGGAGGAACTCATTGCGCAGGCCTACTCGCGGAGGCCAACGCCCCTCCGCGCTCACTCATACCTGAGGGCTTGGGGCAGCGCGTCTCGGCCGGTCCTTCTCATGGGCGAGGATGGGAACGAGTACGTGGTGAAGGGAAGACACTCCGGCCGGATGGTCGTCAACGAGGCAATCGTCGGGGGGCTAGGAAGCGCCCTTGCCGCGCCTATTCCCTCGATCGCGCTCGTGGAGGTTCCTCAAGAGCTGATCAACTTGCAGCCCGAGCTGGGTCACATGACCGCCGGCATTGCGCTCGGAACCCGCTTCATCCCACACTGCTCGGGTCGGGCTCGTTGCCCGGCTTCCACTTGATCGAGCACCCCATGGAGGGGAACTGCTGCCCGGACACCGGTTGGTCGTCGAGCACCGCCTCGACCGCCGCCCGCAGGTCCGCTCCGGTCACCTTCTCCGGCATGTTGGGCCGGGCCTGGTCGAAGCGGCCCCGGTAGACGAGCGTCCTCTCCGGCCCGAAGAGGAAGAAGTCGGGGGTGCACATGGCGGTGTACGCCTTGGCCACCTCCTGGTCCTCGTCATAGAGGTAGGGGAAGCGGTAGCCGAACTCCCGCGCCTCCCGGGCCATCTCCTCCGGACCGTCGCTCGGGTAGGCGGCCGGGTCGTTGGCCGAGATGGCCACGATGCCCAGCTCGCTGTCCGCGTAGTCCTCCCCGAGCTCCACCAGCCCCTGCCGGATGTGCTGCACGTACGGACAGTTGTTGCAGATGAACATGACCAGGAGCGCCTTCTTGTCGGCGAAGTGATCGATGGAGACCCGGGACCCGGTCACCGTGTCCGGCAGGTCGAAGCTGGGGGCGGTGGTGCCCAGCGGCAGAATGGTCGAGATAGCGGCCATGCACGACCTCCTTGGCCGACGGGGGAGTCTTAGGCCCCCCGGTCAGCGAGCGGCCTCGGTCCGGGCGGGCGCCAGGGAGACCCCATCCTCCCCGAGGCGGGCAGCGCGGCGGGCGGGGGATGATGATCCGCTACTTCCGGGCCCGGACCCCCGGCTCGCTAGGGTCGGCTGGACGGTCAAGAGAGGAGCAGGAGGATGGCGCTCAGCAGTACCGGCACGCCCACTGGGAAGGCGACCTCACCTCAGGGGCGGGCACCACCACCCTGGAGAGCGGGGCCACCGGCCCGCTGGCCATCTCGTGGCGGGCGCGGACCGAGGAGCACGGGGGGCTGACCAGTCCCGAGGAGCTCATCGCCGCCGCCCATGCCTCCTGCTACTCGATGGCCCTCTCGGCCGAGCTGGCCAGAAGCGGCAGAGCTCCCAAGGCGCTGGACACCGAAGCGACGCCACCTTCGCCCAGACCGACGCCGGGTGGCGGCTCACCACCATGCACCTCAGGGTGCGCGCCGACGCCCCAGAGCTAGATGCCCAGTAGCTGCGGTCGATCGCCGAAGCGGCCAACCCGGGGTGCCCCGTCTCCAACGCCCTGGCCGGCAACGTGGAAATCACGGTCGACGCCACCCTGCTGTGAGCCGTCGACCCCCGGTGGCCGGCCCACTACCGGCTTCGCCTCGGCGCTCGGGCCGCCCCGATCATCGCTGCGGAAGGCGATGGGCGGGGAGCAGGTGCAGGGCCGCCCATCACCACACCCGAGGTTGAGACCATCCGACCTCGACGTGGTCACGGGGGCGTTCGGCTACACCGGCCGGTACATCGCCCGCAGGCTGGTGCATGCCGGTCGAGCCGTCCGGACCCTCACCGGCCATCCCCACCGCCCCAATCCCCTGGGCGTCCCGATCGACGTTCACCCCTATGCCTTCGACGATCCCGACCGGCTGGCGGAGAGCCTGGTCGGTGCCCGCACTTTGTACAACACCTACTGGGTGCGCTTCTCTCACCGGGGCACCGGTTTCGAGCAGGCGGTGCGCAACTCCGCCCTCCTCTTCCGGGCGGCCGCCCGGGCGGGCGTGGAGCGGGTGGTGCACGTGAGCATCACCAACCCTTCCCCCCACTCGCCACTCCCCTACTTTCGGGGCAAGGCCCAAGTGGAGCAGGCCCTCCGGGCGTCGGGACTCTCCTGGGCCATCCTCCGGCCCACCCTCATCTTCGGACGGGATGACATCCTCATCAACAACCTGGCCTGGCTGCTGCGGCGCTTTCCCTTCTTCCCCATCCCTGGCGACGGGCAGTATCGCCTCCGCCCGGTCTCCGTCGACGACCTGGCCGCCCTCGCCCTCCAGGCGGGGGAGAGCCGGGAGAGACTGGTGGTGGATGCCGTGGGGCCGGAGAGCTTCAGCTTCCAGGAGCTGATCCACCTCATCGCCGGCGCTTTGGGGTCGCGGTCGCGCCCGATTCATGTCCCGCCGGCGGCGGCCCTCAACCTGGCTCGCCTGGTCGGCCTGATGGTGGGCGACGTGGTCCTCACCCGCGACGAGCTCGAGGGTCTCATGGCGGAGCTGATCTACGTCCCCGGGCCACCGGCTGGAGCGACCGCCTTGAGCGAGTGGCTCTCCCGCCATCATCCAGAGCTGGGCCGGGCCTACGCCTCCGAGCTGCGACGGCACTTCCGGTAGGGTCGGGTGGTGAGCGAGCGCCCCAGGAGATCGCCGCCCGCCGCCACCGGAGGGCGGGAGGACCCATCCCCCAACCTCAGGGCCCTGCGGCTCTTCAGCCCCATCGCCGGCAGCTACGAGCACTGCTCCCGGGTGCTCAGCCTGGGCCAGGATCCCCGCTGGCGGCGACGCCTGGTGGACGGCCTGGGACTGGGCGCCGGTTCCCTGGTGCTCGACGTGGCGGCGGGCACCGGTCTGCTCTCTCGCCTCCTGGCTGCCCGGGGCTACCGGGTGGTGGCCCTCGACCAGTGCCCGGAGATGCTGGCCCGGGCGGTGGAGCGGGGAAGCACCGCCCTCCGGGCCCGGGCCGAGCGGCTCCCCTTCGGCGATGCGACCTTCGACGGCCTCACCTTCACCTACCTGCTCCGCTACCTGGGTGAGCCCGGCGCCACCCTCGGCGAGCTGGTCAGGGTGGTCAGGCCGGGCGGGGTGGTGGGCATGGTGGAGTTCGGGATGCCGGCCCGCCCCTGCCGGACGGCCTGGCGGCTCTACACCCGGGGCCTGCTCCCCGCCGCCGGTGCCCTGGTCTCCCCCGCCTGGTGGCGGGTAGGCCGGTTCCTCGGGCCGAGCATCGAGGACTTCCACCGGAGCTGGCCACCCGACCGCCTCCGTCGCCTGTGGCGGGACGCGGGCCTGGTCGAAGTCCGCCAGGCGCGGCCCTCCCTGGGGGGCGCCCTGCTCATGTGGGGCCGACGGGCGTGAGGAGGGCTCCCGCCTTCTACGCCCGTCCCGGATCGAGCCTGGGCGACCTCATCACCGTGCTCCATCCCCCCTACACCGCCTGGCACCTCGCCTACGTGGTGATGGGAGCCTCCCTGGCACCGCGGCTCGACTGGCCCAGGTTGGCCGGCACCCTGGTGGCCTTCCTGGCCGGGACGGGGGTGGCGGCCCACGCCCTCGACGAGTGGAACGGCCGGCCCCTCGGCACCCGCCTCTCCGACACCGCCCTGCTGGCCCTGGCCGCCGCCGGGTTCGTGGCCGCCGGTCTGGTGACCGTACTGGGGGTTCGGGTCATCTCGCCCTGGCTGCTGGGCTGGGCGGCGATCGGCTTTCTCGCCGCCTCCGCCTATCCCCTCGAGTGGTGGGGAGGAGCCCTCCACACCGATCTCGGCTTCGCCCTGAGCTGGGGAGCCCTCCCCAGCCTGGTGGGCTTCTGGGCCCAGGCCGAGCGCCTGAGCCTGCCGGCGGTGGGCATGGCGGCGGTGGCCACCCTGCTCAGCCTCGCCCAGCGCTCCCTCAGTACGCCCGCCCGCCACGTGCGGCGGCGGACCGAGCGGGCGGTGGTCCTCTTCGATACCCCTCGTGGTCGAGACTCCTGGGAGGAGGCGGAGCTGCTGGCAACCTGGGAAGCCCCCCTCCGGTGGCTGACCTGGGCGGCGCTGACCCTGGCCGCCACCTTGCTGGCGCTCGCCGGCCGGTGAACCACATCGCCTAGGCGCTGCGGACAACACCAAGCCTTACCAACCCAACACCTCACGGGTACTTGCCCGTCGAGAGATCGAAGCCGGGTGACGCCAAACGTCACAGGAGGTGGGTCATCGAGACTCCCTCCCTGGAGATAGCATGAGTGAGTGTCGGCAGAACTCACGATCAGACCCCTTGACGAGTCGACGTGGCCAGCCTTCGCCGCCCTGGCAGAGAACAGCGACGGGTTTCCGAGTGGTTGCTGGTGCATGGCATTTCACTCAGAGGGTGTCGGGAAGGACACCACAGCGGCCCTGAACCGTGAGCGCAAGATGGCACGAGTGCTCGAGGGATCTGCACACGCTGCGCTCGTGTTCGATGGGGATGCTTGCGTGGGCTGGTGTCAGTTCGGTTCGCCCGACGAGTTACCGAGGATCAAGAGCCGGGCTGCATACGAGCGGACGGCAACTGCGCTGCCGGATTGGCGGATTGCGTGTTGTTACGTCGCCAAGGGGCATCGGCGTCAGGGCACCGCCACCGCTGCGCTTGCCGGTGCCCTCGATCTGATCGCCGGCCTGGGAGGTGGTCTGGTCGAGGGATACCCTGAGCCCGCCGGCTCGGTCCCTGCCGGTTTCCTCTTCAACGGAGCGCTTTCAACGTACGAGCAGCTGGGGTTCACCCGGGATCAGATGATCGGCAAACACCGCTGGGTGGTCACCCGGTTCGTCGAACCGTCTTCCTGAGAATTAATGCCCCACGGCTTTCGAGCCCATCCACTCGGGTAGATAGCGCATATCGGCACCTCCAGGGCGGGTGCAGAGAGGGATCGTCCGCTCGTGCCTATTCTCTAGGCCCCCTCGGAGGCCCTGTAGGGTGTAGCGTCCACCGAATGAGCCGCAGCGTTCGTCGCACGAGGTACGCGGCGATAGCTGGGCTCATCTCGTCGCCACTCTTTCTCACCACGGCCTTGATCCTGAGCTTGGCGCAGTCCAAGTTCATGAGGGCGTTGGGCTGGGACGTGTGGCCGAGTGGCTTGGCTCTCGGCCCCTATGGCTGGGGTCAAGTCCTGAACTTCGTGGTGTTCGGTGTGCTCATCATCGCGTTTGGTCTGGGGGTGGGCCAGGCCGTCCAGCCGGGCAGGCTCTCCTGGTTGGGGCCGCTCTTCCTCGTGGTCTCGGGAGCCGGGGAGGCGCTCGCCGCCTTCAACACCGACCCGCCCAACGCCGCGGTCAGCTGGCATGGTCAGATCCACAGCGTGGCCTTCGTGGTGTTCATGATCTCTCTACTCCTCGGATATCTGGCCACCCTCGTCAGACGGGATCCCCTCTGGCGGGGTTCTCGCCGCTACCTCCTGTTAGCGCTTCCGCTCTTGGCCTTATCAGAACTCCCCAATCCTTGGGGCAATCTCCTCTTCTTTGCGGCCATGCTGACACCCCTGCAGGTGATGGCCATCTGGTTCTGGCGCTTTGGCAGGGGCCGGCGGGTTGGCACGAAAGGAGAGGCGATGATCGAGAAGGAGAGAAACGCATGAGTTCGCCCAGGTCTCTGCGTATCGCCAGCTCAGCGGCCGTGGCGTATACCGCAGCGTTTGTGGCGGGATCCGTGCTCTCGGTAAGGAGGGGCTACACGGCCGAGCCGCTCGGCATACGAACAGGTCTGTCGCCCGGAGGCGATGTCATGGTGGGTAATGGGGCAGCCCTAGCCGCACCGTGGAGCATGATCGCCCTGCTCTGGCAGGCGGTGATCGCCGCCCGGAAACCCGGCAAGAGAGGGCGCCGGGCTCGGGCTCGGCTGGCTGTCTTAGGCGCGGTGTTTCTGGCCGGGGCGGTAGCCGAGCCGGTGAGTCACCGCCTGGTCGCCCGTCAACTCCCCACTCCCGATGCGGTCATCGCGGCGCTCAACGTCGTGTTGCCGGTGGTCATCCTTGGAGGAGCGACGACTTCGCTTGTCTCCACCGAGCCCGATCGCGATTTTCCGTAAGGACTTGCTGGGTCAATACCGACCCCCACTGTCTGTAGCCCGACCCTGCTTGGGAAGCTCATTCCGCCAGGAGCTCGGACTGGCGGATTGACAGCGCTCTCAAGGCGACCACGGTCAGTCAGAAAGCACTGAAGCTGACCTGCCCGTGGGCAGATCACCTGATCAGGAGCGATAACACGCCGTTCCTCGAAGCGCTCATACCGGCACGTATGAGTGTGGTGAGCCCACGGTCCGCCGGCTAGATGAATTGATCTACGAACTGTCCCGTGCGGTCTGTGATGATCTTCAGCGCATCAAGAGATCTGTGCGGTTCCCCTGGAAACTGAAGACCATGATCAGCGCCTTCGATCTCAAGGACCTCAACCGTCGCAAGTTGCGCAACAAACTCTGAATCCCAGGTGGGATCACCCGTGCCCCCGACGACAAGACTCGGCGGAAGATTCTCCGTCAAAGCTGATCGGACCGCTGCCTGAGCAAGCAAGGGCGTGAGCCAAATGCCGGAAAGACCCCTCTCGATTGCTTCGGGTAGCGCCAACGTGCTCAGCGATTTGGCTACAAGGAGCGGAGCCAAATGATCCCCAAGGTGCGTGAGACCCGCCTCGAGACGATCGGCCACCCATTGAGTGGGGTCATCGGACCGGTCCCATTCGTCCCATACCTGGAGAACCGTCCATTTCCTTGCTTGCAGAACCTCCCGCGTGAACCACAGCAATGGTGCAGCAGGTACGTAGCGCGCACCCGGAAGTAGAAGCGCGGCACGATTGTGCTCTCCCTGAAACAGTTGCGCCCTGCAAATGCCAAGGTCGAGCTCTTCCACCTCCTGAAGGCTATCGAGCCATCAACGAGGCGTCCGATATCAGCCAATCTGCAGCGGAATCGCTCATATCTGAGACCGCAACAGATCGGCACTTCCAGGATCGGCGCGTGGGCGGACGTGCGGCTACATGGCGTGGCGTTGATGGGTCCTGGTGGGTGGCGTGTGGGTTCGCAACACGGCGACCGCGGGCTCAGCCGGCGGAGAGG
>JALYHC010000019.1 GCA_030776765.1 Actinomycetota bacterium
CCCACGCGTAGTGCGTGGGCCCTTTCCATGAGAGGAGGACGAAGTGGACCGAGCAAGTGTCGAGGCCCTGGCGGAGCAACGGGAGAAGCCTGAGCTCGGGGTGCGGCAGTTCCTCGCCGAGGCCACAACCCTCTCCCTGGGGGTGGCGCTTGTGGGAGCAGCGTCGCTGGTCGGCCTGGTGGCAGGGACGGCCATCATCATCAGCTTGTACGGCTGGGCGCCGGCAGAGAACATCGCCGCCGCCCTGACCAGCCCCGCCGAGCAGGCGCTGGTGCTGGCCGCGCTGATCCTGGGAGCGGTGGCCACCATCCTCGGTTGGTCGATCCGCAGGCGCATGCCCACCAAGCCCGCCCGTGAGGCGGCGGTGGCGGGAGCGGTGCTGGGGGTACAGGCGGTCGGCCTGGGAGCACTCCTCTTGTGGTTCATCTCCGGCGACGTGGCCACCTTCGCCCGCCAGTTCTTCCAGTTCCGGATCGTGGCCGCGTTCCTGCCCCGCTTCGTGCAAGCGGCCATCAACACGCTGATCCTGGCCTTGAGCGGGGAGGCGTTGGGCGTCGCTCTCGGGCTGCTACTGGCGATCTTCGTCCTCTCCCGGCGAATGCTGGTCCGGGCGCCTGCCCGCGCCTACATCAACTTCTTCCGGGGCACCCCGCTCTTCTGGCAGCTCAACTTCTTCTGGCTGGGCATCGTTCTCGGCTTGGGCCTCGATCTGAGTGCCTACCAGGCGGCCATCCTGATCCTCGGGCTCAACGCCGGCGCCTACTCGGCGGAGATCTTCCGGGCCGGCATCCAGTCCATCGAGCGGAGCCAGTTCCAGGCGGCCCGCTCGCTGGGAATGAGCTACTTCAAGGCCTTGCGCTACGTCATCCTGCCGCAGGGGTTCCGACGGGTGATCCCTCCCCTCACCAACGAGTTCGTCATCCTCATCAAGGACACCTCGCTGGTGTTCATCCTCGGGCTGACCTTCGCCCAGAGGGAGCTGCTCAGCCTCTCCAGGGACATCTACTCCGAAACCTTCAACGCCACGCCGTTCCTGGCGGCGGCGGCCGGCTACCTCATCATCACCCTCCCCATGATCCGGGTGGTGACCATGCTCGAGCAACGCCTGCGAAGCGGCATGGCCAGCATCGCCGGATAGGCCGGATAGGGTGAATGCCATGAACCAGGACGGCTCGCTGCTCCGCCTGGCAGGCATCCACAAGTGGTTCGGCAGCCTGCACGTGCTGCGCGGCATCGACCTCGCCCTCGAGGCCCAAGAGGTGCTGGTGATCGTCGGTCCCTCTGGCTCCGGCAAGTCCACCCTGCTGCTCACCATGAACATGCTGGAGGAGCCCACCGAGGGACAGGTGCTCTTCGACGGCCAGGAGCTGACCGATATCCGGGTGGACCTCGACCGGGCCCGGACGGAGATCGGGATGGTGTTTCAGTCCTTCAACCTGTTCCCGCACAAGACCGCTCTCGGCAACATCACCCTGGCGCTCCAGAAGGTGCTGGGCCTGCCCTCCGAGGAGGCGCGGGAGCGGGCGCTGGAACAGCTCGGTCACGTGGGCTTGGAGCACAAGGCCTCTTCCTACCCGTCCCAGCTCTCAGGAGGCCAGCAGCAGCGGGTGGCCATCGCCCGCGCCTTGGCCATGAAGCCCAAGCTGATGCTGTTCGACGAGGTCACGTCGGCCCTCGACCCCGAGCTGATCAAGGAGGTCCTGGACGTCATGGGGAGGCTGGCCGCCGGGGGCATGACGATGGTGGTGGTGACCCACGAGATGGGCTTCGCCCGGGAGGTGGGCACCCGGATGATCTTCATGGACGAGGGCGTCATCGTGGAAGAGGGAAAGCCCGCCAAGATGTTCGCCGACCCCCAGCACCCCCGCACGCAGGCCTTCCTCTCACAGATCTTGTGAGCCCGGGCCTCTCCCTCCCCCGCTTGCGGGGGAGGGCTGGGGTGGGGGCTTGCGCTCCTGCTCTGCCGGAACGAGCGTATGAGCTATCGATGACTGAAGACCTACCCCTCATCGAGGGCCCGGCTGAGGAGAGGTGGCAGAAGTACGCCAACTCCCTTCCCGGTAAGCGGATGGGAGCGGGGTGTCTTCTCTTCGATGACCGCCACCGTCTCTTGATCGTCAACCCGACCTATAAGCCCCGATGGAGTATTCCGGGAGGGGGAGTGGACGTTGGTGAATCGCCCAGGCAGGCATGCCGGAGGGAGCTTCAGGAAGAGTTGGGGATCGAGGTCGATCCGGGCCGCCTCATATGCGTCGACTATCTAGCCCCCACTGACACGTCCGCCGAGAACATCCAGTTTCTCTTCAATGGAGGAATGCTGGCTGCCCCGCTAGTCGACGAGATCGTGTTATGTCACGAGGAGCTGTCTGAGTGGCGTCTCCTGCATCTGGATAGGGCCATCCCGCTTCTTCGTCCGCGACTCGCAAGACGGGTCCGTTCAGTCGTTCCCGTGTTGGATGGCGATCGATGCCTTTACCTGGAAGACGGGAAGGTGGTCTACTAGCCACGAGAGCCGGGCGCAGGCCAGCCGGCCTCACTCCCCCCGTACCGCCTCCACCAGCGCCGCCACGCTTTCTGGAGGACTCTCGGGGACGATTCCATGGCCCAAGTTGAAGACGTGGCCGGGCCTTCCGGCCGCCTGCTCGAGCACGTCTTCCACCGCGGCGCGCACCTGCCCGGGGCTGGTGAGCAGCACCGCCGGGTCGAGGTTGCCCTGGATGCACCGCTCCAGACCCAGCTGCTTCCAGGCCTCTCCCAGAGGCACACGCCAGTCGACGCCGTAGCAGTCGGCGCCGGCCGCCGGCAGCAGGTCCAGCACGTGCTCGGTGCGGGGCGCGAAGTAGATGGTGGGGGCCGCCCGCCGCTGCAGCACCTCGACCGCCGCCGGCAAGGCGAAGCGGGCGACGTGCGCACGAGGTAGCACCCCCACCCAGGAGTCGAAGAGCTGCACCACGTCGGCTCCCGCCTCGACCTGGGCAGCCAGGTAGATGCCCATGGACCGGGCCAGACTGCTCAACGCCTCTTTGGCCAGCGACGGCGCTTCGTACAGGGCCCGGCGCACCGCCAGGAAGTCCCGGCTGCCGCCCCCCTCGAGCAGGTAGGCGAGCAGCGTGGCAGGTGCCCCGGCGAAGCCCACCAGGGCCACCTCGCCGGGAAGCTCCCGGCGCACCCGTCCGATCGTCTCCAGCACGAAGGAGACCCGGTCGACATCGAGCTCGGGGAGGGCCACCACCTCCTCCAGCGTCTGGGGGACCAGCCTGGGCCCCGGCTCGAACGCGACCTCTATCCCCAGGCCCCCCAGAGGGGTCATGATGTCCTGGAAGACGATCGCCGCGTCCAGCGCGAACCTGCGCAGTGGCTGGAGAGTGATCTCGGCGGCCACCGCCGGCGTCCGCACCGCCTCCCCGAAGCTGTGCCGCTTCCGAAGCTCCCGGTACTCCGGAAGGTAGCGCCCGGCCTGGCGCATGATCCACACGGGGGGTCGGTCGAGAGGGACCCGGTTGAGGGCGTCGAGCAGCCTCAAGGCGTGGTTGGGCGCCCGAGGTCCTGGCGGGCAAGGCGCCAGTTCGCCACCGCAGCAGCAAATGCCAGTGGAAGCGTGACTCGGCCGGACCGGGGGAGATGGCGCCAGGCGATCAGGGTGGCCGCCGCATCGCCCAGGTCCGCCAGGGCGGCGGCCTCCAGCCAACCCCGGGCTCCCCCCCGGTGACGCAATGCCAGCAGGGCGCCCAACGCCAGGGCGGCGTCGCGCACTCCCATGCCTCGACCAACTGCCCGGAAAGCGGGACGACCGGCATCGGCACCCAGCCACGGCCGGAGGACGAGCGGAGGCGCCAGGATCAGCGTCACACTGAGCGCCAGGCGCGCAGTGGACAGGACGACGGCCAGCCCTGGGGCGCTCACGCCACCTCCTCGATGGCCTCCTCCAGCTTCTCGGTGGCCTCCTCCAGGTCGCCGTCGAGATGGGCCTGCATGAGGAAGCAGGCCTCGAACGGGGAGGGCGCCAGCAGCACTCCCCTTCGGTAGGCGGCCCGAAAGAAGTCGCCGAAGCCGCCCCGATCGGCGGAGCCGGCCTCCTCCCAGCCTCGCACCTCCTTCACTCCAAAGAAGACGCTGAACATGGCGCCGATCTGGTTGACGACACCGGAGAGGCCGGTCCTGCCCAAGGCCTCCTGCAGGCGGGCCTGCAGGGCCGCCCCGGCGGCGTCCAGCTCCGAGTAAAGCTCGGGATGGCCCTTCAGGAGCCGCAGGGTGGCCAGCCCGGCGGCCACCGCCAAGGGGTTGCCGGCCAGCGTGCCCGCCTGGTAGACGGGTCCCTCCGGGGAGACCATGCGCATCAGCTCCGCCCGGCCCCCATAGGCGGCCACGGGGGTGCCTCCTCCCAGGACCTTGCCGAGAGTGGTGAGGTCGGGGCGCACCCCGTACAGCTCCTGGGCCCCGCCCAGCGCCACCCGGAAGCCGGTCATCACCTCGTCGAAGACCAGCAGCGCCCCGTGGCGGTCGCACAGCCTGCGCAGGCCGGGAAGGAAGCCTGGCTCGGGCGGCACCACGCCCATGTTGCCGGCCACCGGCTCGACGAGGACCGCCGCCACCCGGCCATCTCCCATGAGCGACTCGGTGCCCGACAGGTCGTTGAACTGCGCCACCCGGGTGTCGCCCACCGCCGCCGGGGTCACTCCCGGGCTGTCCGGCTCACCGAAGGTGGCCGCCCCGCTGCCCGCCTTGACCAGAAGGGCATCGACGTGCCCGTGGTAGCAACCCTCGAACTTGACGATGGCCGAGCGGCCGGTGGCGGCCCGGGCCAGCCGCATCACCGAGGCGGTCGCCTCGGTGCCGCTCTGCACCATGCGCAGCATCTCCACCGAGGGCACCAGGCGTCCCACCACCTCGGCCAGCTCCACCTCCTGGGGAGTCGGCAGCCCGAAGGAGGTACCTCGACCGGCGGCTCGCCGCAAGGCCTCCACCACCAGGGGGTGGGCGTGGCCGAGGATCAAGGCCCCCCAGGAGGCGATGAAATCGATCCACTCCCTCCCGTCGGCCGACCGCACCCGCCCGCCGCGCCCGGAGACGATGAAGGGCGGCTCGCCGCCCACTGCCCGAAAGGCTCGCACCGGGGAGTTGACCCCCCCGGGCATCACCCTTCGGGCGCGCTCGTGCCAGTTGGTCAAGCAGGGCCCTCCGCGAGCGCCTCGGCCGCCTCGAGGGCGAAATAGGTGATGATGATGTCCGCTCCGGCCCGGGCGATGCCGGTCAGCGACTCCATCATCACTCGACTGCCGTCGACCCAGCCGTTGGCGGCAGCCGCCTTGATCATGGCAAACTCTCCCGACACCTGGTAGGCGGCCAGGGGCACATCGAGCCGCCCACGCAGGTCTCGCACTACGTCGAGGTAGGGACCGGCCGGCTTGACCATGACCAGGTCGGCCCCCTCCGCCACGTCCAGCTCCGCCTCCCGGCGGGCCTCCCGCACGTTGGGCGGGTCCATCTGATAGGAGCGGCGATCGCCGAAGGCGGGGGCAGACTCGGCCGCCTCCCGGAAAGGTCCGTAGTAGGCGGAGGCGTACTTGACCGCATAGGAGCAGATGGCCGTCTGCTGATGGCCCGATTCCTCGAGGGCTGAGCGCAGCGCCGCCACTCGCCCGTCCATCATGTCGGAAGGAGCCACGATGTCGGCGCCGGCCTCCGCGTAGGCCACCGCCGTCCGGCCGAGCAGTGGCAGGGTGGCGTCGTTGTCCACGGTCTCCCCGGCAAGCGGGCCGCAGTGCCCGTGGCTGGTGTACTCGCACAGGCAGACGTCAGCCCACGAGACCAGGTCTGGCACCTCGCTTCTCACCGCCCGGATGGCCCGTGGCACCGGGCCTTCCGGGTCCCAGGCCGACGAGCCGGTCACGTCCTTTCGATCGGGTATCCCAAAGAACAGCATGCCGCCCACCCCCCGGGCGGCGGCCTCCTTGGCCACGGCCACCACCCGGTCCACCGACAGCCGAGCGTGACCGGGCATCGAGGAGATCTCCCTGCGCAAGTCCTCTCCCCCGATCACGAAGACGGGCAGGACGAACTGGCGGGGATGGAGCCGGGTCTCGGCGACCTGGCTCCGAAGCGCCCCGCGGGCCCTCAGGCGGCGCAAGCGCACGACTGGGAACGAGCTCATCAGCCCACCCCCAGCGCCGCCAGGCCCTCGGCGAGCATGCGATAGCTGGAGGACGAAGCCACCACGTCCGCCCTTCGCCCGCGCTGCTCCAAGGCCGCCGCGGTGGTGGGACCGATGGCTCCCACCCGGATATCGGCCAAGGAGCGGGTCATGCACCAGCCCTCTACGGCGGAGGGCGAGGCGAAGGCAGCCGCTTCCACGGGGTCGGTCCCCGGTCCCCTCGGGACGCTCCGGTAGACGGCCACCGCCACCAGGCGCCGGGCGCCTTGCTCCAAGAGCCGCAACCCCACTGCGTCCGTCCCCTCGGCATGGGGGTAGGCGACGGTGCGGCCCTTGGGATCGAACTCGTCGAGCAGGGAGCGAAGGCCGCCGTCGCCGACTGCCAGCACCCGGCCCCCCCGAGCCCACACGCCCTCGGCGGTGGAC